>CAIRGS010000260.1 GCA_903878125.1 uncultured Nitrosomonadales bacterium
ACAATTGTTGTGGCTGGTGAATAAACAGGAAGCCGAGTCACGCCGGGACCGTTTTGCCCAAGGAATGGAGAAAACAAAAAACGAGCTGGAAGCTGAGACTGCACGACTGCGTGAAATGGAAAGCCAACTGGAATTCACGCGCAGTGAACATTACGCGCAGGCTGATACGCTGCATGCCAAGCAGGGCGAGCTGTATGCCGCCAATGCAGAGATTGCGCGGCTAGAGCAGCAGATTGCCCACCTCAACGATCAACGCGCTCGCTTGACCCAGCAAACGGCCAATAGCAAGCTGCAGGTCGAGCAGCAGCGCATTCAGTTGCAAGGCGTGGAGACTTTACTGGCACATTGGCAGCAACAACAACAAGAAGCCGACATCCGGGTTGAGAGTTGGGAAACCCGCGCGAACTCCGAAGCACACCATCTGCCGCAAGCGGAAGAAGCGGCACGCACCGAACTGGAACGCCACAACACGATGCAACGCGAACAGCTGATCTCGCAGCAACAACTGCAACTGGCCGATACGCAACGTGAACATATCCAACGCAATGTGCAGCAACTGGAATCGCGCCGCTCGCGTTTGCTGCTGGAACGGGACAACCTGCCGCAGGTGGATAGCGATGCGCTGGCAGAGACGCAATCTCTATTCGTCGAGATGGAGATGGAACGCAACGAGCAACAGCAGCAGTTGACACAGCTTCAGGCGCAATTACCGGGGGCTGATAAGACACGGCGCGACCAGCGCATCGCAATGCAGGAACTGGAACGGCAACAGTCGCAGGTAGAGGCAAAACTTTCCGCGTTGCAACAGCTTCAGAAACAGGTCGATAACGACAAGAATCTGAAACCGTGGTTAACCGAGCACCAATTGGATCAACTACCGCGCCTGTGGCAATCCATCGGCATTGAGGCAGGCTGGGAAGATGCTCTGGAAGCGGTTTTGCGAGAACGTCTCAACGCGCTAGCTCTGCCCCACCTGGACAATGCTGCACATTGGAGTGATGCACCACCGGCCAGGCTGGCTGTATTTGCAGCTGACGGAGCGAATAATTTCAAAACCCAACAAGATATTGGGCTAACCCCGCTGGGGCAGTTTGTAAGTTACCAGGATCCACAGACTGCGCCCGTGGTGACGGACTGGTTGTCTGACGTGTATGTCACGGAAACGCTGGCGCTAGGATTGAGCTTGCGTGAACGATTGCCTGTCGGCGCCTGGTTAGTGACGCCGCAGGGACATCTGATTGGCGCACATAGCGTGCTGTTCCATGCTCCGGATAACCAAGTACATGGCCTACTGGCGCGGCAACGTGAAATTGAGCGGTTGCAGGAGGCGGCACAGCAACAAGCAACGTCACTGGATCATGGCAAACGCCAAGCAGCACTTGCAGATGAAACCTATCACGCCATCGAAAGCCGCATCGCGCACTTGCGCACGGCAGACAGCGAATTGCAACAGCGCCAGCATGGAATTCAGGTGCAGATTCTAAAACTAACCCAAGCCAACGAACGCAGCCACGAGCGCGCCGCGCAGATCGCGCGCGAATTGCAGGAACTGGCCGAACAGTCTGCTGAAGAGCAATACCAGAATCAGGAAATCGCTGTGCGCATGGACATTCTGCGTGTAAGCATTGCGACGCAGCAGGCAGCCGTTGAGCAGGTGAGGCTGCAAGCTGCCACGCAGGAATCTACACTACGCCAACAGCGCGAACGCTCACAAAAAACGCAGCACGAATTACAGGAGGCTCGTTTTTTTGTCAAGACTTGTACGGAGAAAATCGCCGATCTGAAACACAATATCAGTCAGATTGGGTTGACGCTGGCGCAGTTGGAACAAACGTTAATACAAAACCATGCCGAGTTAGACCATATAGAAGATGGCACTAGCAAACAACAATTGCAGGAGGCACTGCAACTGCGTCAGACGCGCGAACAGGCGATGGCCGAAACACGCAACATACTGGAACAAACCACCAACAATTTGAACAGACTGGAACAAGCGCGCCTGTCGTGCGAACAAAAACTGCATCCACTGCGTGAGAAGCTCAGCGAGTTGTCGCTCAAGGAACAGGAAGCACGTCTGCAATATGAACAATGGGCAGAGCAATTGCTGGATGCGGATGAGACAACACTGCTCTCCCTGTTGGAAAGCGGCAATATCAAGCTGAATGCGTTACAGAACGAATTGAATCGTTTGCATAGCGACATAATCGGGCTGGGCTCGGTAAATCTGGCGGCGCTCGAGGAATTGCATACGGCGCAGGAACGCAAAACATATCTGGATGCTCAAGCAAAAGATTTGACCGAGGCGATGGACACCCTGAAAGCGGCAATTCGCCGCATTGACAAAGAATCGCGTGACTTATTGATGGCCACTTACAATGAAGTCAATCGGCATCTGGCAGAAATGTTCCCAGTGCTGTTTGGCGGTGGTGAGGCGCGCCTGGTGCTAACTGGCGATGAAATACTGGATAGCGGCGTGCAGGTGATGGCACAACCACCGGGCAAAAAAAATGCCTCAATTCACTTGCTCTCAGGCGGCGAAAAAGCGTTGACTGCGATTGCGCTGGTGTTCTCGTTGTTCCAGCTTAACCCCGCTCCTTTCTGCCTGCTAGACGAGGTTGATGCCCCGCTGGATGACACCAACACCGAACGATTGTGCAAGCTGATCCAGAAAATGGCACTGCACACCCAATTCATCTTCATCAGCCACAACAAAATCACCATGGAGCTGGCGCAGCAACTGGTAGGTGTAACCATGCAGGAACGCGGCGTATCGCATGTGGTAGCAGTGGACATTGAGGAAGCACTACGCCTGTGCGACGACAGCACAATAGCCACATAGCAGGCCTAATGTTGCGTTCCAGTAAAAACCATTACTGTTCGCGGTGAGCTTGCCGAACCGCTGGTTCCGCGCCAATACAGGCCTTCGACAATGCCTTCAGTCCTGAGCAAAGCCGAAGGGTCAGTCCGAACGGATTATTTGTAATTGTTTTAACGGGACGATCTACTGGTGTTGCCTGACAGGCTTACATATAGACATTAACCCATAGCGAATGTCCAAAAGGGACTTGATAGTTACGGTCTAGTAATTGAATTACGTGGTAGCGGGATAAAAATGCATGGATAAAAACGCGAGTATAAAACTGCTAAGTCAAACTTGATGAAATTCTATTCACGCACAAAGAAGATTAACCGCGCCGCGTAATTCGTCCACGCGTAGCTGCGCTTTCCATCCACTTCTTTACGCGATTGGCATCACCAACGCGGGTATTTTTTCCTTGTGAATCCAATAGCACGATGATAACCGGGCGGTGCATGATATGAGCATGCATTACCAGACAGCGCCCTGCTTCATTGATGTAGCCAGTTTTACTCACTCCAATATTCCAGGACGCATTTTTCACCAACGGATTGGTATTGCCGAAACGCAGCGGGGGGAACCCAGGTGCCGTAACCCAATGTGACGCCGTAGTGCTGTACTTATGGATAAGATTATATTGTCGTGCTGCAATCAACATTTTTACCAAGTCCTGCGCAGTGGAAGTATTGCCACTGTTCAAACCAGTCGCATCACGGAAATGGGTTTTCATCATGCCCAATTCAAGCGCCTTTGCATTCATCATCGCCACGGCTGCATTGGTGCCACCCGGATAAGTGCGCGCCAATGCAGCCGCCGCACGATTCTCGGAAGACATTAACGCCAGATTGAGCAATTCGCCACGCGTCAGCGTCATGCCAATGCGCATACGTGAATGACTGTTTTTGAGAATGTCAAAATCAAACACGCTGATGGTAATTTTTTCTTCCAACGACAACTCTGCGTCCAAAATCACCATCGCAGTCATCAGCTTGGTAATGGACGCAATCGGTACAACGGCATTCGCTTTCTTGCTATAGAGGGGACGTTGCTCCTGTTCGTCGTAGATCAGGGCAATCGATGAATTCAGTTTAGGCGAAGAAGTATGCTTCAGCACCGTGGTAGTCAGATCGTCAACCTGTTTTTGGGTAATTGCTTTATCGGGCGCGGCTTGCACTAGCAGTGCAGGCACTAGCAGCAACACCAGCATAATAAGTTTTTTGTACATATCTTCTCCAAAGCGGCAAACCACTATACGGAGCATACCGCAATATCTCAATAAATCAAAGGGCAAGGCTCTTCCAATATGAAACAAGTCTGAAGAGGGCTGTATTTTCAGCGAGGAAAGAACTGAGTAGCTGAAGTTCTGAATCAGTCGCGATGCAGTGCATGGCTGCAAATCTGGACGTAAGTTAAACAGTGGAGTCCGGCCGACTTTCAGGCAACACCACTACTCTCAATTTCCATAATATCAACAATAACCCAAGCAGCGCCGCTGCGGCGCTAAATGAGTACATCACGCTTGCACCCAAGTGTTCCCATAGCGGACCACTCAATAATCCACCAACCATACCGCCCGCACCGTAAGTAATGCTACCAAACAGCGCCTGCCCCTTGGACTGATGCCGCCCGCGAAAAAACTGGTGTACCAGCGCCATAGCCACCGCATGGAAAGCACCAAAAGTAGCGGCATGCAATACTTGCGCAAACAGCATCAGCGACAGCAAGCCCACCCCCCAGCCAATCAACAAAAAACGCAGCACTGCGCAGGCAAAGCTTACAATCATTATCTTCGCCAATGTGAAGCGAAACATTAGCCACGGCATGGCAAAAAACACCGCAATTTCACAAATTACACCCAGCGCCCACAGCCAACCAACTGCGCTTTTTGAATAGTCATTCTCCACCAGATAAATCGAATAAAAAATATAAAGAGGCCCATGCGCCACAGCCATCAGAAAGCATGCGCCAAACAATACCAGCACTTGCGGCTGCAATACCAAACGCAGGATGGGCTGGCTGTCGGTATGGTGAGCCAACACTTCGATGGGTGGGATCTGACGTGCGAACAATAAAATGCCCAGCTTGATCGCCATGCCTACCCACAATATCCAGGCGATGGCGATAGAGTCAAACGCATAGCCCAACCCCAACACTGCCAGAATAAAACCAACCGAACCCCAGGAACGAATACGGCCATACCGCGCAGTGTGCTTACCCAGATAGGTCAGCGTAGTCGCTTCCACCAGCGGCATGGAAGAACTCCAGAAAAAATTCATCGCCATCATCACCAGCAACAAGCCAACGAAATCAGTCGTGAAAAACACCCCCATGTAACTGAGAGCACTGCACAGCGCCGCCAGTTGCACTACCAACAAACGCTGGCCGGTATGGTCGGCCAGCCACCCCCATAGCGTAGGGGACAACATCCGCATCACTGGCTGCACCGACATTAAAATGGCAATTTGCATTGCATTGAAATTGATGGATTTCAGATACAAGCTCCAGTACGGCGCAAACATGCCCACAAAAGCGAAGTAAAAGAAATAAAAACCGGCGATACGCCAGTGATAGTTTTTATGAAGGGTCACAGCAACAAAGGTGGGATCGAACTTGCGATCAACGTCCGCAAAATCATATTATCTCACGTGAAAAAAATAATATTGCGCAATACTCTTGAAATCAAAAAAGTCGACCCCATTTCTACGCTACGCATTTTTGAAGAAATTATTTTGGAGAAGCAGATGGAACCCACCGAATCCTTATCCCAACAGCCGGAACAGACCACCCAATCTGAAGATACGCTTAACCCAGAGGTTATGCCCAGCGTTGAGGAGATGATGCAACAAGCCGAGCGCAAGGCACAGGAACACTACGACGCCTGGATGTACGCCAAGGCAGAAGGCGAGAATATTCGTCGTCGCGCGCAAGAAGATGTTAGCAAAGCAAGAAAATTGGCCGTGGAGCATTTCTCCAATGAAATGCTGATGGTGAAGGACAGCCTGGAAGCAGGATTAGCTGTTGAAACCGCCACCGTAGAAAGTTTCAAGAACGGCATGGAACTCACTCTCAAGCAGCTCATTGCTGTATTCACTAAATTCAACATTACAGAGATCAATCCGCTCGGCGAAAAATTCGACGCCCACAAGCACCAGGCCATCAGCATGGTCGACAGTGAGCAAGAAGCCAACACGGTAGTGAGCGTAATGCAGAAAGGCTATCAACTGCACGAGCGGGTGTTACGTCCTGCATTGGTAATGGTGGCCAAGGCGAAGGCATAGCCACCTTATAACCAAGCAGCAGTCCGCTGCTTTTTGATTGCATTTTCGCGGAGTTTTGCGAAAGATTATCGTAACACTTGAAATATACATCTGCTGCCCACAGATTAATGGAAGACAGGCAGCAAAGACTTTCAACATTACAATGAAAAGGGAACATTATGGGCAAGATTATTGGTATTGACTTGGGCACCACGAACTCGTGCGTTGCTGTCATGGAAAACGGCAAACCCAAGGTGATTGAGAACGCCGAGGGTACGCGCACC
>CAIRGS010000261.1 GCA_903878125.1 uncultured Nitrosomonadales bacterium
GCTTCCCGAGCTAGTTTCATACCTGTCAGTACCACGCAGGTCTATGCACACTGAACAAGGCCGCGCTGCGCTGATTCATGCGCTGACACATATTGAATTCAATGCTATCAACTTGGCCTTGGATGCTATCTGGCGTTTCTCGGAAATGCCGCGCGAATATTATATCGACTGGCTAAAAGTGGCAGCCGAAGAAGCTCGCCATTTTTCCCTGCTGTCTGCCCATCTGGTCACCAAAGGTTATGCCTACGGCGACTTTGCGGCGCACAACGGTCTGTGGGATATGGTCGAAAAAACCACGGATGATATCCTTGCCCGCATGGCACTGGTTCCGCGCACTATGGAAGCGCGCGGCCTGGATGCCTCGCCGCCTCTGCGAGCTAAGCTTGCGCAAGCAGGAGATATTGCGGCAGCTGAAATTATCGACATCATTCTGGCAGATGAAATTGGCCACGTATTGATAGGCAATCGTTGGTATAACTGGATTTGCGAGACACGCGGCCTCGAGCCAGTTTCGACCTATGCCTCGCTTGCACAAATTTACCAGGCACCGACGCTACGCGGTCCTTTTAATATTGAAGCACGACGGGCGGCGGGGTTTAGTGAAAGCGAACTGCTTGCTTTGATGGCTGTTAAATGACGGCTACTGAATTGTTTTAGATAATATCGGTTATGGACATGCTGTCTTGAGATCAGCCATTACACCGTTCACTAGTGATTGACAAAAATGGGTGTTAGTAAAACGCACGCTGTCTGGATCGGCCAGGAAGCGCTGAATTTCCGCTTGATAGCGCGCGTAGCTGTCAGCGTCAATTGATTGCAAAAAATGCAGCATCTCAGCAGGGCTATTAAAACGATCGCCATCGATGTAGCAACCCTCTGGAACGAGCGCTGCTCCGTGTGTGGTACCGATATAAATCGGTATGCAGCCGCTGGTAAAGCAATCAAATATTTTCTCGGTCAAATAACCTGGGCTGCCGCGTGAATTCTCGTAACAGATTGAGAATTTGGCGCGATCCAAAATTTCTGATTTTGTATACACCGTCCCGCGATAACTCGGAAACGGTCGGCTGGCAGCAATGCGGGCACGCCATTCATTCACACGCTTGATAAGACGTCCTATCAGGCCATGGCGCACCGCCGGGATGTCCCAACCCTTGCCATATAGCGCAAACAGTTCAGGCGCCTGCGCTTCGAAAAAGCGAATAATTTCAATACGATTACCATGCAAGCTGCGGGGATGAGGATGTAGCAGCGCTTTGTTTGAGGCTATCATCACGCAAAACAAATCACGCTCGGCAAAGCCCGGCACTTGCCGCAAACTTAAATCGTTAGGGTAGTCCAAGCGCAAGATTTGTTTGCCATCGATCAGTGTTTCATTCGATGTAAATACCTTACGGTAGCGACGCAACTGCGCCATCTCGCTGTTGAGTGGCCGAATAATCGGGTCTTCGTACAAATATGCGTAGGCTGGACATTTTGGCAAGCGGCGCCGCGCGTTGATATGCAGCTCGAATAATACGTCGCGGCCAATGTTCATATCGGCGGTTGAAAGCTCGATCCCGGATTCCAGAAACAGTTCGCGCAACTGGCGGTACGGCAAATGAAACTCGCCTCCATTAGAGCCAGCACCTGGCTTGAAAATCTCGTTCCGCTTATGCCTGCCAGCCACGATTGATGCGTACTTCATGCGTTGTCACCTTTTGCTGGTCGCGCGGCGAGCTTGACAATGCCATTAGCGGTCCAGTCGATACCACTCGTCCTCACTTCACGCACATATGCCTTGTTACGCTGCACAATATTAGCGTCGGCATAACCACGTAAATGTTCAATATGCAGCAGGCAAGTGCTGTAGCGAATATGCTGCCCAACAATTCCGTGGTTGTTTAGGCGCACTCCCATCTCAACATCCTCGGCGCCGTATCTTAACGACTCGTCGAAACCGTTAACTGCAATCAGGTCGCGCCGCCAAGCCGAACTGTTAGCGCCGTTCCAGGTACGCTTGACCGGCGTGAGCCATTCAAGCATCCGCGCTACCATCGTCGGCAATACCGCAGCCTTGAGCAGCGCGCTGAGCTTTCGCAGCCTTATCTGCGCGACGATCCAGTTCAGCCGAAAAACCTCGCCACTGACAATTCCTTGCTCCGACAGTGCCAACGTTGACCTGTCTGGCAGGCGGATCATCCCGCCGGAAAGAAAGGTTCCCTCGGTGCGGCGCGCAATGTGGCAAGCAATAAAGTCGGGGCGAGCAATACAGTCACCATCGATGAAGATGAGGTAATCCGCTTGCGATGAGTCGATTGCTTTATTCAAGATAGTATTTTTACGAAATCCGTCATCTGGCTGCCAAATATGGCGCAGCGGAATCTGGCTGAGACGGTGGCTCCAGCTCTCAAGTAGCGTATGCGTCACTTTGTCGGATCCATCGTCTGCTACGCACACACTGAAGTCGGCGTCACGCTGACTGGCCAGCGCTATCAGCACATAGTTCAGTGCCACCGGATTGTTGTAAGTTGAAACGATTACTTCGGTACGCACGATAGTCGCAGTCGGGTTACTCATGGCTATGCCATCCGATCACGGCGTGGCTTGGGCAATATTGAAATAGACATTGATTCGGATGAAAGTTCAGCTTCCAAGGGAAAAGCATACACATCATGGAGATTTCATTCGGTCCAGTGTTCAGATATCCAGGGAGCGGCCTGAACGTAACGGAGTCTTCGGTTACGCCGTCCAACCAGCGCATCGGGTGGGTTTATTTCGCCATGAAAAATCAGGATACGCGCGCCCTCCGGGATCGATGGGGCACGCCAGTAGTTGCAGGGCCAATGCGGAATAGAATGATATTTGAAACTACGGCACCACGAGTCAGGCCAGTAGCTCATCGTGCCCTGGCGATGCAACCAGTCAGAGAGGAATGCCTGCTCATGCCGGAAGTTACGTCGGACATCAGCCTGTTTGGCCCGGAATTCGGCCAACAAATCAGCATGTGCGCCGAGGCGAAAGCGGTAAACCGACGAATTGCCGGTGATGCGCCAACGTCGCTTCCAATCGTGGATGATCAGAAACTCGCCTGGTTGCTTGAAAAAACAGTCAATGTCATCGACGATCACTACATCAAGGTCGAGAAACAGCGCGGTTCCCTGTAATCCGTGCAGGTCGGCCTCGAAGGTAGTAAGCTTTTTCCAACCGCGCTCAGGTATACCTTCTGGCAAAGCCAAATCAGGAATAGGCAAGCACTGCACTTCGGTGCGCACACCTTCGTTTCGATCAGTTAAACAAACGAAACGAAACGGCCCACGCAGATGCCGTGTCACCATCGCATATAACCTGTTGACGTATTCAGGGCCGTACTTAACGCCCCATTTCATACACAAAATAACGCGTTCGTCCGTGCCAACATAGGGCATGATCACTGATTTTTCAGTTTTATGCGTCATGCTTTTGGTATGCGGTTACGCGTCACACCAGCCAGCGGAATAGCAAGCAAAATCATAAATGGCATGCCGAATACAGCATCTCGCAAGGCAGCATTAAACATACCACCAACCATGATTGCCACCCCCAGCATACCCAGCCACATACCAGGGGCACCACCAATTTTCCATGCAACAGTCAATTGGGTCAGCCATATCCACAATAAGGCAGCAAGTCCGATCAACCCTATTTCGGCAGCATAAAACAGGTAATCATTGTGCGGTGTACGCGTTCCTTCACTAGGTAAACCTTTTGAATATTTTTTATACTGTGATGAGAAAGTCGCAATCCCGTGACCCGTCCACGGCTTCTCGGCAATAATTTTTGAGGTAACGCTATACATTTCCAATCGAATGCCATCATCACTTATTTGTTGTCCTTGCGAAAAGGCATTAATGTCATCTACCGTACCAATAACGCGCAGACGCAAATCCGATGCAGATAGCCATGCAACCGCAAACATCAATACTAAACCAAGTATCCACAGCACACTACGCCAAGACATAGTGAGATATTTCAAAAAAAACAATAGACACAGCAATACAAAAATAAGACTGGCAGTACGCGATTTGGCGAGAAACAGCAGCGCGATTACAACATATAAAAATGCTGGCACCATCAACCAAAGCCATCGGCGATCAGCGAGTGATGCCATTTCGTAAAGCATCCAACCAGCAGCGATTGCCAGCAAGATACCAAGCAAAATAGACTTGTTTCCGCGATAAACCAGAAAATTTGCGAATATTCCCATCTTTGGAAGTATTTGCAATAGGTTAAAATAATACAACGTTGCGGCATAGAACGCGCCAACAAAAAAGACCGTGACTGCCCGTTTCTGCCAATCTCCTGATCCAACACTAATGAAAAACAACAAGACAATATAAATTTGATAGTGGGCAAAGCCAGACCAAAATGAATCTTGAGGCCGCTCCAATAAAATTGCGGCACAGCATGTTATTGCTGACAAACCAATAATAGGCCAAAAAAGTGGATTCGCTTTGACTGTCAGCCATTTTGTCCGGTAATCTCCTGAATATAACAAGCTAAACAGAAACAATAAGATACCGGTGTAAATTATACCAACTGGAAAAAACAGTGTCAGCGGAAGAAAAGATAGAACCGTTTGGGGCAATAAATTTCGCCGGAATGCAGAATTCATGATTTCATGGATGTTTGGATTCAAATTTTATCTGTTTGATAATGTTCTGCAATGCCTGCAACGGATCGGCAGCGCGGGTGATGGGACGACCAATTACCAGATAGTCCGCACCTTGATCCAGCGCGGCACATGGCGTCATGATGCGCGATTGATCATCGGCAGCAGCATCAGCCGGCCGGATACCAGGCGTTACCAAACAGAATTCGCTTCCGCAGTGCTGGCGCAGCAAAGCAGCTTCCCGCGCAGAACAAACGACACCGTCCAGCCCGCTATCGCGCGCAAGTCTAGCCAATCGCAGGACCATATCGGCAGGAGGTGCTGTTAACCCCAGATCGGTCAAATCTTCCTGCGCCATGCTGGTAAGTAACGTCACGGCAATCAGCTTAGGCGATTTTGTATACAGACTCATTGCTTCGCGCGCCGCTTCCATCATCTTGCGACCACCCAGCGCATGCACGTTGACCATCCATACTCCTAATTCAGCGGCAGCTTTACATGCCTGTGCTGTAGTATTGGGAATGTCATGAAATTTCAGATCAAGGAATATTTCAAAACCACGCTGCATTAGCTGTTCGACCAATCGTGACCTTGCTGCGGTGAACAATTCTATGCCCACCTTGAGGCGACACAGCGTAGGCTCCAGCCGAGCCACCAATTCAAGCGCAGGCTGTGCATCTGAATAATCAAGCGCGACAATTATTTTAGGATCACTCATATTTTTAGTCCGTTTTCTTCGCTTCTGCGTGGCGAATAGGTTTCCCAACCATGACATGCCGGACAGTGCCAATAAAACTGGCGCGCCTTAAAACCGCAATTGGCGCAACGGTACATTGCCAGTGCACGCGTGCGTTGATGAACCAAATTCTTCACCATTTCCACATCAGCGCGGTGCTCAATTGTTACTCCCAGCAACTGCGCCTCCAGAAGCTTATCCAGACCAAGTAATGTAGGATTGCGCTGCAGTTCATCACGCACCAGCCTATAAGCGGCTTCAGCACCATCACGTTGCAGGATGGCATCAAACAACACGTTCATCAAATCCAATGATGGGTTTTTAATCAGATAGCCCTGCAACATTTCTATGCATGCATCTACGCGGCCAGTCTGACGGTAAGCCTGTAGCAAACGTTCAGCCACCAAGGGCAGATACTGCTGATTCTGTTGTTCGATGCGCTGCCAGATTTCAATGGCGTTTGAAAAATTCTGTGCCGTATATTCCATGTCGCCCAGCATCATGGTGGCGCGCACCGACTGAGGATCGGCTTCCAGCGCTTGCTCCAGATGAGTGCTCGCGGCATCGATTCGCTGTTGTGTCAATTCTGCGGCAGCCAGTTCGCAATAGAAAAATGCAGCTTCCTTGCCATGGGTTTGACCGCTTAACACAGTCAGGCGCTGTGTCACGTCTATCGCCTTGAACCAATCCTTTTCCTTTTGGTACAACTCGAGTAGAAAATTTAGCGCGGCATTGGCATAAGAGGTGGCTTGTAATTTAAAAAACAATTCTTCGGCACGATTTAATATTCCGGCATTAAGGTAATCTTGTGCCAGTTCAAATAAAGCCTGTTGTTTTTTGTCTTCATCCAGGTCGACGCGTTCAATCAAATTCAGATGCATGCGAATGGCGCGATCTACTTCACCGCGACGGCGAAACAAACTTCCTAGCGCAAAGTGCAGTTCAATTGTCTGTGGGTCAACCTTAACTACCTCAATAAACGCTTCGATAGCTTTATCTTGTTGCTCATTGAGCAAAAAGTTCAGCCCCTGAAAATAGGATCGAGGTAGAGCACTAGATTCAAACAACATTTGCCTGATATCTATACGCGCTGTCAGCCAGCCCATGCCAAAAAACAGCGGAAACACCAACAGCATCCACAACTCAAATTCCATAAACGACAGATTAGATTAAAATTGTTATATGTTATTAATTATATTTAGTATTTCATAAAATGTGAAATACTCTTAGCGTACATCAATTCATGGAATGTCTGGGTTAATACCGCCAACACTGGCAAGTTTGTTTTTTAGACGCAACTCGCGCTTTAGAATGGCGATTTCCCTGCGCTGCCGCAAAATATTGCCCAGCACGGCGAGCACACCTACACTTACGCCCACGGCGAAAAACAGCAACAGAATGAGTATCAGCGATGTTTGCCATTCATGGCCAAAAAAATAGTGCAACACCACGGGTTGATCATTCTTCATGGCAAAACCAAAAAGAATCAGAAACAATACTGCACGCAACAACCAAATCATATAGCGCATGATCCACCTGCAATAATTCTTTTGCTGCGACAATAACACGAATGGGCAAAAAATTGACGGCACCATCTTGCGACAGGCCGCCAATTTTATTACTGCTAAATAATGATTACAACTTGACTATCCTGAGTTCTCCCAAAATCCCAGGGTAGTCATCAGGAAGATGTGAAATCGACCCGCTCACGTAACTCTTTCCCTGCCTTGAAATGTGGCACATACTTGGCTGGAACCTGCACCTTATCACCAGACTTCGGATTGCGTCCTATCCGCGGTGGACGATAGTTCAGCGCAAAGCTGCCGAAACCGCGGATTTCAATTCGTCCTCCCCGCGCCAAGGCTCCCGTCATAGCATCAATGATCACTTTAACTGCCAGATCGGCATCCTTGGCCATTAGTTGCGGATAACGCTCCGCCAACTTTGCGATAAGATCAGAACGGGTCATTCTTATCACTCCTTATAGTGCGTCAGTCTTGCTGGTGTCCATCTTAGCCTTGAGCAAGGCACCCAAGTTGGTCGTTCCGGCGGTAGATGTGTTGTCTACCACAGGTGGAGCAGACTTTTGCGTTGCTACCACCACTTCATCGGCCTTGTCCAATGCCTTGATCGATAGGTTAATACCGCGATTCTTGCGATCTACGTTAATAATCACAGCCTTTACTGTATCGCCTTCCTTCAAATGATTACGCATGTCCTCAACACGATCGGCAGACACCTCGGAAGCCTTGAGGAAGCCCTCAACATCACCATCCAGTGTAATTGTTGCGCCTTTGGCATCAATTGTCTTAACCACACCGTTTACTACACTGCCCTTATCATGTGTTGCGATATAGCCATTAAAGAGGTCGCCGTCCATTTGTTTGACACCTAACGAAATGCGTTCGCGCTCCACATCAATTGCCAGCACCACGGCCTCGAGTTCATCACCTTTTTTGTAATTGCGTACAGCTTCTTCGCCAGGAACAGACCAGGAAAGATCAGACAAATGAACCAAACCATCGATTCCACCTTCCAAACCGATGAAAATACCAAAATCTGTAATCGATTTGATCTGACCCTTGACCTTATCGCCTTTTTTATGATTAAAGGCAAAGTCATCCCATGGGTTGGATTTGCACTGTTTCATACCAAGAGAGATACGTCGGCGCTGCTCATCAATTTCCAGAATGATGACCTCAACTTCATCACCCAGTTGCACCACTTTGGAAGGATGAACGTTCTTGTTAGTCCAATCCATTTCTGACACATGCACCAGACCTTCAATGCCCTGTTCAATTTCCACGAATGCGCCATAGTCAGTCAGGTTGGTTACCTTACCAAACAGCCGGGTACCTTGTGGATAACGACGTTCCAAGCCAGTCCATGGGTCATCACCCATCTGCTTGATACCGAGAGAAACACGGTTTTTCTCTTGGTCAAATTTAAGAATCTTGGCTTCCACTTCATCTCCTACCGCCAGTACTTCAGAAGGATGTTTGACTCGACGCCAAGCCAAGTCGGTAATATGTAGCAGGCCATCAATACCGCCCAAGTCCACAAATGCGCCGTAGTCGGTAATGTTCTTTACAATACCTTTAACAATTGCGCCTTCCTTGAGGTTTTCCATCATGGCCTGACGGTCTGCTCCATGGCTTGCTTCTAGCACCGCACGGCGCGAAACAACCACATTATTACGCTTACGATCCAACTTGATAATCTTGAGTTCCATGGTCTTGTTTTCGTAAGGCGCTGTATCCTTGACTGGTCGAATATCCACAAGTGAACCAGGCAAGAATGCGCGTATGCCATTAACCATGGCAGTCAAGCCACCTTTAACTTTACCACTGACATAGCCCTCAACGATTCTGCCTTCTTTCATCGCTTCTTCCAGCTCGATCCAGGCAGCAAGGCGCTTGGCCTTTTCGCGCGACAGCTTGGTTTCGCCGTAACCATTTTCCAACGATTCAATCGCGACAGTGACGAAATCGCCAGCCTTTACTTCAATCTCACCTGCGGCGTTGAAGAATTCCTCTACGGGGATAAAGCTTTCAGACTTCAGACCGGCATTCACCACCACCACATTATGATCAATGCGCACAACATGCGCTGTGACCAACTCGCCCGCGCGCATTTCCTTGCGCGTCAGACTTTCTTCAAACAGGGAGGCAAAACTTTCCAGATCATTTTCAACTACAGCAGCGTTAGCATTCATTTATAAATACACCCAAGACATACCCGTTTTTGGCGGGGCTGATTAAAAAACCCGAACGATAGGACGTTGCGGGGCTATAAAACGTATATCAATAACTTTTATATCGAACTCATTCGCGGGATCTAATGCATGGAATGGTAACGTGCCAGCACTTCCTGCACCGCCTGCTTGATAGTCAAGTCAGTAGTGTCGAGCAAACTGGCTCCGGGCATCTGTTGCAATGGAGCCACGTTACGCTGGCTATCCCTCTCATCACGCGCACGAATATTTTCTAAAACCTCTGTTATACTAGCACCTATTCCTTTACCCATCAACTGTTTATAACGCCGTTCAGCGCGGACATCTGCACTGGCAATCAGAAATATTTTCAAAGCCGCATCAGGAAACACCACTGACGCCATATCGCGACCATCTGCAACCAACCCCGGTGCCCGACGGAAAGCATGTTGCTTGGCCAATAATGCGGTACGCACTGCTGGCAATGCCGCCACTCTGGACGCCGCAATTGCTGATTGCTCGGAACGCAATTCATCATTCACCAGCTCACCATCCAGCCAGGAATCCGTTCCCTCGAAGCGAATATCCATTCGCGCTGCCAGATAAGCCAATTGGTCTTCCGCATCCAAAGCTACTCCATTCTGTTGTGCAGCTAGCGCCAACAGGCGGTACAAAGCACCGCTATCCAGATAGTGAAATCCAAGCTGCGCTGCAACCAATTGTGCAACAGTACCCTTACCGGAAGCAGAAGGGCCATCAATGGCAATAACTGGCACAGCCTTAACCACGCTGGCAAAACTTTCAAAGTAATCCGGAAAGGTTTTGGCTACGCACTGAGGATCGTTGATACGCACTCCCGTCTGACTAAATGCGGCAAGCGAGAAACACATTGCCATGCGATGGTCATCATAAGTATCAATTGAGCATTGAGAAGCCAAGATCAAGGAATTAGGAGGCATGATACGAATGAAATCCGCGCCCTCTTCCACCGTTGCGCCAAGTTTGCGTAATTCAGCGGCCATCGCTGCAATACGATCAGTTTCCTTTACACGCCAGCTGGCGATATTCCGCAGTGTGGTTACTCCGTCGGCAAACAATGCACACACCGCCAACGTCATCGCCGCATCGGGGATGTGATTGCAATCCAAATCTATGCCTTTCATTTTACCATTTTCCGGTGCACGTACTTCCATCCAGTTCGGCCCCATTGCAATGCGCGCGCCCATAAGCTGTAATGCTTCGGCAAAGCGCACATCGCCCTGAATACTATCGTGACCCACACCCTCAACTCGAACTGGGCCTCCCCCGATGGCACCCGCAGCCAAAAAATACGAAGCGGATGAGGCATCTCCCTCGACATGAATCAAACCCGGCGCGATATAGTCGCTAGCGGCAGGAACCGTAAACGAACTCCAGCCGTCGCGCTCAATCTGCACGCCAAAACGCGCCATCATTGCCAGCGTGATTTCGACATAGGGCTTGGAAATCAACTCGCCTATAACCTCCACCGTGGTTACACTATGTATCAATGGCAGCGCCATCAATAATGCGCTGAGAAACTGGCTGGAAACATCACCGCGAACCATAATGCGGCTGCCGTCAAGTAGCGAAGCAGGAAGTATTTCTAGCGGCGGAAAACCTTCCGCACCCAGATATCGGATATCCGCACCCAACCCACGCAACGCATCCACCAAATCAGCGATTGGGCGCTCGTGCATACGCGGTACGCCGGACAGTTGATAATGACCTCCCGCCAATGCCAGCGCAGCTGTCAAGGGCCGAAAAGCTGTACCCGCATTGCCGAGAAAGAGCTGGGCATCCTTAACTGGAAAATCACCAGCACACCCTTGCACACGATAAGCGTGGCCTCCCAATGCTTCCACTGATACACCCAAAGTGCGCAATCCCTTCAGCATGTGCTCTGTATCATCTGAATGCAAAAGATCGTGGATTTCAGTAATCCCATGAGACAACGCTGAAAGCAATAGCATGCGGTTTGAAATGCTTTTGGAACCAGGAAGTCGCACAGTACCTTGCGCGCTCAGCATAGGAGGAAGATCAATAAATTTCTGATGTGTCATTTCAAAGTGAATTGTGAGTAGTATTAGTTAATATATTGTATATGTTAATTTTCCCAAATTAACTTACCTGCATAAATATTTATATCATGACCATATAGCCACAGGCGAAATTTTGCTATAGTCATTCCAGCGAGTATTTTTGACTGTTGCTTCCATCAAGGTGACCTCTTCATCCGGTGCACCACCACCGTCCTCATTGTCACTAAGGCCCACCCCATAAATAAGTCCTCCATTCTCGGTGATGATAAAGCGGTTATGCATTTGCGCTTTCTCATAAACATGCAATTGCATCGTCACTCCTGAAGGCAACATGGAAACGCTCTGCTGGAAACGTCGAATCAGTTCATCGTTTGCGATCTCATCGCTGCGATGTATTTCCACAATGGCTTTGCTGCCAGGCAATAGAGAATATATCTGCTCTAGCGGTCGCTGGTAACGAGGCTTGGTAGGATCAAAATGTGGATCAACCAGCTTAATAATTTTAGCGTGCCTAATCAAAAATTCAGCACAGCCAATCAGGGCTTGCGCTGTTCGAGGAATAGCGCACTGTCGAGTGACTTTGAAGCGCGGGTTTTCTTCATCAATTTCATCTTTTAGCAGCACATCCGGGTGATCTACAGCAGTAGCTGAGATAATCGCAGCAAAGGGTTTGCGTGTATGCTCTACTAATGCCCGATCAATCCACGTCTGAGAACCTTCGCCACTCGGTCGGCCCGTATCAAAAACGATATCACTACCAAATTTATTCAGACGCTCCACAATTTTTGAAAACTCGACTTTACCCTTATGTTCGCGCAAAGCCGAATCACAAACTAGCTTTCTCCACTTCTTTGGAAATGCAGAAATTACCCGCCCCTGACTTACGCCGAACTTCTCTGTGAAGTAGCAGAACTCGCGATAAGACGAGGTGATGGCATCCGGATCCAATGCAAATTCTTTGATCATCAGAACAGCTCCCCAGCTCGTTCATCAAAAAATCCTTTAGGCCAGCTTTCCGTAAATTCACCTGCTTCATCAACCGGCAAGGATTTAATCTGAACCCCATTTTCTCCGCGACCCACATAATAAACTCCGATCATTTCTGGAGAAACAGCCGGGAAGCCCGACTGTGAATCCCCTTCCGATGTTTCGCGAATCCGGCGCAGCAAGCGCAGAATCAGATGTTCGCTGTGTGTTTCAATCAAAAAACTCATATTGTGGCGGAACACACTATAGATTAGCAGGTCACCCAGACCCACCTGCACCGAAGGGTGAATATGAAGCTCCGGCTGCTCGATAGTCACCAGGCTTGCAGAAGGCTCCAGCGCAGCCACCACCACCGGCAGCACTTGCGAGATGCCAATTCCGACATCTCGTGACTGCATTTCCAGACCAGATTTAGTATCGATCAACCCGATGCGAGGCTTGGTGAGCAAGGCTTCAATTGCTTTGTTCAACATCAACTTACGCTGCGGGGTCAATTCTTCAGAGCCAATCAGATCCAGCCACTCCGAGCGCACTTCGCGCACCCAACGGCGTTCGATTGCATAACCGGTATTTAGCTTGTCTTCGTCCGCCATCCAGCGACTGACATCATCGACCAGGCTTTGCTGTCCGGTCAGCAAAGCTTCCCAACCAGCCAAACCGTCTGCCCAGCCAGCCTCGTCCTTGGTCAGGCTGGCATCGAAATCGCGCTCGGGCACATGGCGAATGGGTCCGACATAGCGCATTTTGTGCAATTCATCGCGCACCAGCAAACCGGGGCCGACAATCAGAGACGAAATAAAGGCGGTGAACTCTCGGGCGATATAAACATTCTCCGCCCCGATTACATCTGGTGCCGGGATATGCAGTAGTTCGCCCAATCGAGGCAACGCGCTATCAAAACCGGAAAGCCATTCGCGCAACCCCTCACCGGTCTTTTCCATGCCCGCATCGGTTACCGTCTCGATAATGTGCGGCCATATCGTATAGTGAGTTTCAATGTTGGAAGATACGGAATCGCCGGATGCGGGCGAATTCGCATTCGACCGCAAATAATGTTCCAGATTATTGTCCAGATCTTCCTGTGAGAACTGGCGCATAAAAATGGGATTGATCTCGTTTATGCTGATGCTGACGTCCCGACCATCATCTGTAGCATTTATTTCAGCCAGCCATTCGCCATTGGCACCCACTTGATAGCCGATCACTACAGCTTTATCGCGTAGATGACTCCATGCAATCACCAACTTCACGCTTACCGACTCAACGAGATTCCGTGTTTCATGTAACAGGTTGTAAAAAGCCCACACCTTGGAATCATCTGTTTGCCAATCGTCAAAGGCTTCCGGCACCAAATCGGGCAGCCCTTCGCCACCTAAAGACAGCTCGATCTGAATGGCAATATGCCGGGTTGGATCACGCAGATGGACGAGATTGCGAAACCCCCCCAGATCGACAAAATTTCCACCCTGCAGAGTGCGATCTGGGTTGGCGTTGTTGCGCTCCAGGACTTCACGTGCATACTGAAGCGCTTGCATGATGGTGCTTTTGCCAACGCTATTTGCACCGAAAAGCAGAGTAATCGGTTTTAGGTCTATCCGAATTTCGGAACCGATCCCTTTAAAATTCTGAATATAAATTTTGGTCAGACCCGTCTGACTGATAGCGGTCGGTGCAATCATATTTTATGTATCCTCATTGCTCAGGCTGCCTCAGGCGATGTAAAGACAGATGCGGCAAGACTATTGAAAAGCATATTTGATTGAGCCAGCTCAGTTGCAAGCTTTTCCTTAATGGAGATCATCTTATTATGAATTTGCAAATACCGTTTCTGAGCAGAAATTGGAAGAATTGGCCCTTCCAAAAAAATAGAGTGCAAAAAATTGTCTGCCAGGTTGAGTGTGGCACGGCGTTTTTTACAGATAGCATCAGCTTTGTCGAGGATTAAAACGATACGCCGTTGCTCTTCAAGGGGCAGAATCGGGATATTCATATCAGCCAGCATTTCAGTTGCATGCCCGTTTTTCATCCATTCCATGCCTCTAACATCAAGTTTATTCACATTTGAGAGCAAAAATTGCTGTAAATAATTCCTGTCAATATCAGGGACTTCCATAATAATCGCCTTTAAATCTTTATTGATGGCAACCGGCACATCGTTAATGACAACACTTTCGAGAGTCATGCTCGCTAGCACTAGTATGCTTCCGACTGGCAATAAAACAGATGCCGACTCTTTCAGGCCAAACTCTGTAATCCTTTCCAACGAATCATTAATGCGTCCGCCGAGAATATCCTTCGCAGTAACCCAAGGGATCGACCCCTTCCAACAGGCAGAGTTTGATCGGTCTAGCGACCCTCCACAAACAATTCGTGCCACATCTCCCAGCCTGACGAACTTCATCGAAGCAATGCCTCCAAATCAGCCATATCGCGTTGAATCTCGGCCTCAAGCGTTCGCATGTGCGCCAGAATCACCTTGGGTTCCTCGCACTTCACTTCCTGATGCCTAGTTTCCCTGTAGCGGTTTATTGTAAGCTCAAAATTTTGAGCTCGAATGTCCGTGGCGGACACCTTGAAAGCTGTTGCAGTTCGATCAGTACAATCGCTCTCACCATTACGCCAGCGACGATATTGGATCAACACATCGGATAGATCGTTGTCGGCATTTTCTTGACATTTTTCTTGCTCTGAAAGTCCGTCGGCTTGTACGTTGTAAAAAAATACATCCTGAGTTCGCCCACCTTTGGTAAACAACAAAATGGCGGTAGATAGTCCTGCAAAAAATCTGAATGCGCCAGATGGCAGTGAAATCACCGCTTCTAACTGGTTATGATCGAGCAAATACTCACGTACGGCCAAATGGGCTTTACTTGAGCCAAACAGAACCCCATCGGGCACAATAGTAGCGGAACGGCCACCACTTTTGAGCATGCGCAGAATCAGGACGACGAAAAGCAACTCGGACTTTCTGGTTTGGACAATTTTAAGTAAAGAAGGATGCACGTCTTCTGCCAGTGTGCACTTAAACGGTGGGTTGGAGAGAATTATATCCAGTCCACCTTTGTCGCCATCGGCAATGGCAGGGAACTTTTCCGGAAATGCTTTTGAAAGCGTATCCATGTAGTGAAGGTCCGGATTTTCCACCCCATGCAGCATCAGATTCATGGCAGCCAAACGCAGCATAGTGGCATCGAAATCAAAACCGTGAAACGTGCTGTGCTGAACGTGCGCCTGATGAAGCTGAAGTGGGTCGCTGGAGCAGATTTTGCTGCCACCTTCCGGTATTTCGACGAACGCCGGTGCAGAGTAAGTCTTGCGCAGGTATTCCATCACTGCCACCAGAAAACCAGCCGTGCCGCAAGCTGGGTCACCAATAGTTTCAGACGGCTTGGGTTCTACAAGCTCCACCATGAGCTTTATGATGTGATGCGGCGTGCGAAACTGGCCATGTATACCAGCCGTGGTGAGTTTGCTCAGCAAATACTCATATAAATCACCCTGGGTGTCACGATTGCCCAGCGGCAACTTTTCGATCTGCTCCACCACCGAGACCAGCAAGCTGGCCTTTGAGATTTGGAGCGAGACGTTTTTCATGTAGTCGCCAAATGTGAATTTTCTGCTGCCAAGAATGCGCAAATGGGGAAAAACCTCGTCGCGCACGAACTTAAGCATAGCCTCGCCATCAGTTATCCGGCTCCAGTTTTTCCAGCGCAGTGGTTGCTGATCAATCCGAAAAAGATGATGCGGGGATTCGCCAGTGCGTACGGCATTTCTCTCATGTTGTGATTCTTCCATATCCAGCAGGCGGGCGAACATCAGAAAGGATATCTGCTCGATGATTATTAGCGAGTTGGAAACGCCTCGCGTAGCAAAATCCAGCCAGAGTCGGTCTATATCACTTTTGACTTGGTTATCAACCATGCTTATTCCAATGGACCATTTTCGTGTGCAGGTAATTCAGGCAGGTGCTCTAATTCGAGTTCTGACTTGGCCAGCAGATTTTCAGGGAAAGTCCCTTGCACTGCGACACCAAGTCTTTTGAAATCGCTCGCTTGCTTGATCAAATTATCTTTCCCGGAATAGAGTTGACTCATTGCCGTATTGAATGAATCCTTGGCCTTATCGAGTTGATTGCCGACTCCTTCCATAGAGCTTAGGAAAGTACTAAGCTTTTTATACACCTTGGCTGCACGATCCGCGAGTTCCGCAGTATGAGCATTTTGCTCTTCAAATCTCCAGAGCTGGCGCACGATATTGAGGCTGGTAAGCAAAGTAGTTGGGGTCGCAACCAGCACATTCTGTTCAATAGCTTTTTGGAATAAGGTTTCATCTGCGCGCAGCGCTTCCACAAAAGCAGATTCAATGGGAATGAACATAAAGACCATCTCAGGGGAATTCAGGCCAGGCAGCTCGAAATAGTTGCGATCAGACAGCTCCTTAATTCGGCTGGATATAGCTGCAACGTGCTCTTTCAGCGCCAATTGCCGCTCAATTTCACATTCTGCATTAACATACCGGGTATAGGCATTGAGGGATACTTTGGAATCGATGACTAGATGTTTTTTTTGCGGAAGGTAGATTATTACGTCTGGACGGCTTCTGCCCGTCTCGGTGTTAAAGCTGACTTCGCGACGATACTCTTTACCGGACCTTAATCCTGAATGATCCAGGATTTTTTCCAATACCATTTCCCCCCAGTTCCCCTGTATCTTGGATTGGCCTTTAAGCGCTGTAGCTAAACCATGAGCCTCCTCGGTAATCTGTCGGTTTAAATCTTTCAACTGATTTAGCTCGGCCTTGAGCGTTGCTTGCTGCTTTGTATCCTCAAGATGAATTTCTTCAACCTTAGCTTTGAATTCATGAATTTGTGTCTTCAATGGCCCAAGCAATTCGCCGATATTCGTTTTATTCTGATCAGTAAAACGCTTGCTTTTGTCTTCCAGAATTTCTCCGGCCAGAGACTTGAACTGATTCGAAAGCTGCTCGCGAGCATCAATCAATAATTGCAATTTCTCTTGTGACTGCATGCGCTCAGCATCCAGATTCGCAGTAAGCCTGGATACCTGCGCAATTAAATTCTTGATCTCTTCATTTGCCTTTACAAGATCAGCCACAAGTGTAGGGACACGATCCGCACGTTCAGACAACTGCGCACGCTCATCTCTCACTGCATCAAGCTGATCGCGTTCGCTTTTTGCCCGCAATTCGGCAGCAATAATGCGGACACGCAGAATCAACCAAACGACACCTGCGCCAACTAATAATCCAATGGACAGTGAAACAAAACTATAAATTGGTAGATCCATGAATACTGATTTCCTTACTGTTACGAGTGTTAAATACCATGAGCCGATGGGCGAAATTTTTTAATCATGGCCATTCGGGATTATGCTCAACGCATCAACGGAATATTACGCATCCTACCAACCAGAATTTTTCATAAATGGCTAATAAATAAGTAACTGCTTGATATAACACTGTTCGTATAAAAAATTCATAAAAATAA
>CAIRGS010000262.1 GCA_903878125.1 uncultured Nitrosomonadales bacterium
AACACACTGATTACCGAAGGCAAAGTAATCCCGGACAATTCGCTGGTGGTAGGTTCGCCCGGCAAAGTATTGCGCAGCCTGAGAGAAGAAGAAATCGCAGCCCTGCATGCCAATGCTGCGCGTTACGTGGAAAATATTGGTCGCTATCGGGACTCGTTGGTGAGTGAGTAGGGGCAAAAGATTTTTTGCCCCTACAGGAGTAAGATAAATTTCTGCATTACCAATCAATGGTTAAAAAATAATTAAATTCATATGGAGTTATCAACCACATGACCAAGCGAAACGTATTTTATGCACAATCCGGCGGCGTAACCGCAGTAATCAACGCCTCGGCTTGCGGTGTGATCGAAACGGCGCGCGCGCACAAAGATAAAATCGGCAAAGTCTATGCAGGCCGTAACGGCATCATCGGCGCGCTGACTGAAGACCTGATCGATACGACCAAGGATTCCGCCAAGTCCATTGCGGCACTGCGCTACACACCGTCCGGTGCATTCGGTTCATGCCGTTTCAAGCTGAAAGGTATTGAAGAAAACAGATTGCAGTACGAGCGGCTGATCGAAGTCTTCAAGGCGCACGACATTGGTTATTTCTTTTATAACGGCGGCGGTGATTCCGCTGATACCTGCCTGAAAGTTTCACAGCTGGCTGACAAAATGGGT
The DNA here is from genome assembly GCA_903878125.1 of uncultured Nitrosomonadales bacterium. GTDB lineage: Bacteria > Pseudomonadota > Gammaproteobacteria > Burkholderiales > Gallionellaceae > Nitrotoga. The sequence goes on from CAIRGS010000262.1 coordinate 663, forward strand.
TACCCCATTCAGGCAATCCATATACCCAAAACAGTCGACAATGATTTGCCCATCACTGACTGCTGCCCTGGTTTCGGCTCGGTCGCCAAATACGTCGCCGTATCGGTACGCGAGGCCAGTTTTGACGTTGCTTCCATGGCCAAGACTTCTACCAAGGTGTTCGTGGTGGAAGTTATGGGCAGACATGCTGGCTGGATAGCCGCTGCCGGTGGTTTGGCCTCGGATGTAAATTGCGAGCTGCCGATTGTTATTCTGTTTCCCGAAATTCCCTTCAACAAAGAAAAATTTCTGGCCAAAGTCGATGCCATGGTAAAGAAGCATGGCTATTGCTCCGTAGTGGTATCAGAAGGCGTGCACGGCGCAGACGGCAAATTTCTCTCCGACCAGGGGCTGCGAGATGCTTTCGGTCACGCCCAGTTAGGTGGCGTAGCGCCGGTGGTAGCCAATATGGTGAAAGATGCGCTGGGTTACAAATTCCATTGGGCGGTGGCTGATTACCTGCAACGTGCCGCGCGCCATATCGCTTCCAAAACCGACGTCGAGCAGGCCTATGCGCTCGGCAAGGCTGCGGTGCAACTGGCGTTGAAAGGCGAAAACGCCATCATGCCTACCATTGTTCGTCTCGCCGACAAGCCCTACAAGTGGAAAATTGGTGTTGCCCAGCTCAAAAACGTGGCCAATGTAGAAAAAAAGATGCCGCGCAACTTTATCACCAAGGATGGATTCGGCATTACCGACAAGTGCCGTGCATACCTCGCTCCGCTGATCAAGGGCGAAGATTACCCCCCTTACAAAGACGGCTTGCCCCAGTACGTTCGGCTCAAGAATATGGCGATACCCAAGAAACTTGGCGAGTTTAAGGGTTAGCTTAAACACTGCATAAGCCATTAACCACAACATATCCAATATTTTAAAAGGTTTCAATAACAAGAAAAATCTACCACCCCGTTATTCCTGCTATCGAAGAGCCGACGGCTGCTGAAATGGCAGCTATCACGAATTACGTAAGGGAGAAACTTTATGTCTGGTGGCCTGATATTTACGCTGTTATGCGCAATGGCGGTGCTCATGTACGGAGCGGTTTCTGTTAGATGGATTTTGGCTCAGTCGACCGGTAACGATCGAATGCGCGAGGGTGGTGGCGCATGGGATAACGCCAAAAAATATATCGAGGAAGGCAACTTCGGCGGCAAAGGCTCCGAAGCCCACAAGGCAGCGGTAACGGGCGATACCGTCGGCGATCCTTACAAGGATACTGCTGGCCCTGCCATCAATCCGTTAATCAAAATCATGAACATTGTGGCGCTAATGATCGTGCCATTGTTATGAATCCGATTCAGTAGACCATTCAGGGGGCTACCACTAAGCCCCCTTTTTCTCGCCCTTATTTTCTATTTGCTAAATGTTACAATTCGCGTCTTTCAATAACCCGCAGCATGAGACAAAACTGAATGAAGATTCAGGATTTTTTTCAAGGTTGCCAACTATCAAACGCATCAAAAAGACACTTGTTCGAATCTCAAGGAATAGAAAAATGACAGCTCGCATCATTGACGGCAAGGCCATCGCTCAGGAATTACGCGCCGAGTGGAAGGTACGTGTGGATGCGCTAAAGACGCATGGCATTACGCCGGGCTTGGCAGTCATCATCGTAGGCGAAGACCCTGCCTCAAAGGTGTATGTTGGCAACAAGGTAAAAGCCTGCGCCGAAGTCGGGCTCTATTCAGAACATATCGCCCTTCCCGCAGACACGCAAGAAACAACATTGCTGGCGAAGATTGCTGAACTGAATGTTAACCCGGCGATCCATGGTCTGCTGATACAGCTACCCTTGCCCGATCACATCGATAGCCACAAGGTGCTGGAAGCCATCAGCCCGAACAAGGACGTAGATGGGTTTCATCCGATGAATGTCGGCGCTCTGGTTACCGGCGCCACCTTATTTCCGCCCTGCACACCATCTGGTACAATGAAATTGCTGGAAAAAATGGGCATCGAAATCGAAGGCAAACATGCCGTGGTCATTGGCCGTAGTAACATTGTCGGCAAACCAATGGCACTCATGCTGCTGCACAAAAGTGCCACCGTTACCATCTGCACCTCCAAGACAGTGAATCTTGTCAAGCACACACGGGATGCCGACATTCTTGTGGTCGCTACTGGCAAGGCCCAGATGATTACCGGCGATATGATCAAGCCCGGTGCAGTCGTAATTGACATCGGCATTAACCGTCTGCCCAATGGCAAGCTAGTGGGCGACGTTGATTTTGAAAGTGCAAAAGAAGTGGCAGGCTACATTACCCCTGTGCCCGGCGGCGTCGGTCCAATGACGATCACCATGCTGATGGCGAATACCATACAAGCAGCAGAACGTGCAGAAAAGCAACAATAACCGTCATCCCAAAAAAAACGGAAATGACAAAACCTCAACCAACTCACTCACAAGGAATGAAATGACTACAACCACTACCCCCTCCGGACTGGAATATGAAGACATCACCATAGGCACCGGGGGTACCGCCCAAGGCGGGCACACCGTTACCGTACATTACACCGGCTGGCTTACAGATGGCACGAAATTCGATTCCAGCAAAGATAGAAACGATCCTTTCCAATTCACTCTCGGCGCAAGAGAAGTAATACCTGGCTGGGATGAGGGCGTGCAAGGCATGCAGGTCGGTGGCGTGCGCAAACTGACTATTCCGGCATCACTGGGCTATGGCGTTCGTGGTGCAGGGCGCACCATCCCACCAAATTCGGTACTCGTATTTGAAGTGGAGTTGCTGGAAGCGTTATACGGACGCGGATAAATCCATTAAGCGCGCCGCACCTTCGCCAAAGGGACTGACATCGCCCACAAGGCGTGGCGTAGCAACCAAGTATTTATCCAATTACTCGGGATGCGGCATCAATATTTGATGCCGCACAGTGCCAAGTTTTAGCCATGTTCCAAACCCCAAATCAAGTGAGCATCGACAAGTAGTCTGTAATAGGCCGCCAAGGCTGTGATTTGCGCTTGCAGCGCATTAGTCATTGCAGCAGTTGCTTGGCGACGCGCCAACAGCATGGCTTGCAACTCCGCTTCGCCGAGCGCATAGGCGCGCTGCATCAGCCTGGAATTCTCCTGCATGGCTGCTGCACCTTCATTGGCAATTTGCAGGCTGACATAGGCACCTCGCGCAATCACTACGGCGCTCACGATTTTGGATTCAAGCTGGCGTTTTTTTAATTCGACTTCCTGGAGCGAGACCTCCACTGCCGCGGTTGCCTTGGCACTGCGCAAGTCGCGAACGCTGCTCGGTATCGGAATGCTGAGCATGACTCCGGATATACGCTCGCGTCCATCGATCTCCGAAGCCTGATAGATTCCCACCTTGGGATCGGGAACCTTGTCGGCACGCGCCCGTTCTGCGTAGGCTTGAGTTTTTTGCATTTGAGTTTGCACAACCTTGAACTCATCGCTTTGAGCCAGGATGCGGTCGCGCCAAAAAGCCACATCCTCTCCGATCGGTAACGGCATGGGTAGTGCTATGACCTGGCGCTTCATACCGGGAAAGCGGGTGGATAGAAGCGACCAAGCTGCGGCAGCCTGCGTCTTGGCATCATTGTCCAAACGTCTTTGCTCGGCCAGTTCGGCGCGGGCGATGCTCAAATCCAATTTTGAGGCATCGCCGGCACGGGCGCGCTTTTGCACCGCCGCAAGGCTGACCTGAGTTGACTGAAGACTATTTTCGGCCAGCTCGCGGCCGCGTTCCGCCGCCAGCCAATCTATCCACAAAGTCATCAATTCACGAGCCGCTTCGTGCCTTGCCTCGCCGTAGCGTGCCTGGGACTCTTCGATGGTTGCATTGCCGATGCTACGATCGGCCACCGCTTTGCCGGGAAGCCGGATCGTCCGCTCAATACCTGCATGCCACTCACTACGATTACCAGTAGAAGTATTGGGGCCGTAGTTCTGAACTCGGCGCTGTCCCATAACCGTGGTGGTCCATTCATAGGGCGATCTATCGAGGATGCCGGCCTCTTGCAGAGCGACATCCAGGTTGGCGCGCGCGGCAGCAACTCCAGGATCCTGCCGGAGCACTGCCCCTGCAATGTCGGCTGGCAAGAGTCCTGGCGGATTCACTGACTGCACTGCCTGCCCGGAACCAGAGACGGTCAACAGGCCGATCAGGAACAATCGAATGATCATGCGATCTCTCCTGCTTCGATGACCGTTGTCACCCAATAGCGCAGACCTGCGCCAGCGAATTGCTGGCGAATGGCATCGAGCAGCGCCGCTTTGTCGGTTGCTGCAAAGATCGCCTTTATTTCTGTAGCATGCGCTCGCCCCATTACCTGCTCGGCCTGACTTAAATTCCAGGCGACCAGACCATGTGCAGCCATGGGCGTGCTGGTGAAAACAGTAGTATTGGGCAACATGAGCAGCAAATCGAACAGCTTTTCCTCAATTGCCGGTGGACACAGCAGTGTTAAACATAGCTCAGGCATGGGAAACCTCTTGTTTCGAAAAACCGAAGCGTAAATATAAAATTGGCAATAGCATCAATGTCAGCGCCGTGGCGGTAATCAAGCCACCTATTACGACGATGGCCAACGGGCGCTGGATTTCGGAGCCAGGCCCCGATGCGAACAGCAGCGGAATCAGCCCGAAAGCCGTAATGGAAGCGGTCATCAGCACCGGCCGCAAGCGCCGCTTCGCCCCTTGCACGACGACTTCGCTTAACTTCAGACCTTCGCTTTGTAGTTGATTGAAATAGCTGACCAGAACCACACCGTTCAGAACGGCGATACCTAGCAGCGCGATAAAACCCACGGACGCAGGCACCGAAAGATATTCGCCGGTGACCCACAAGGCAATGATACCGCCGACCAGCGCGAACGGGATGTTGCTCAGAATCAGCAAAGATTGGCGTACCGAACCGAAGGTCGTGAACAACAGCACGAAAATGAGCCCGAGTGCGACCGGCACGACAACCGTCAAACGCGCAGCCGCGCGCTGTTGGTTCTCGAACTGTCCGCCCCAGGTGATATGGTAGCCGGCGGGCAGAGGCAGCTTCTGCGCGACGAGCGCCCTGGCTTCTTCGACGAAACCGACCAGATCACGGCCACCGACGTTGGCGATGACTACACTGTAACGATTACCCATCTCGCGATCGATCTTGACCGGACCTGCGGCGCGTTCCAGTTTTGCAACGCTCGTCAATGGTACCGTGTTGCCGTCTTTGGTCGTGATCCGCATGGCTCCAAACTCGGCTGGCGAGATGCGAATCGATTCAGCGCCACGCAATATGATCGGCGTGCGGCGGTTATCCTCGATTACGATACCGGCCCGCTGACCATCGATCTGCGTGCGCAGCGAATCCTGTATCTCTTCGACGCTCAAACCCAGATGGCCAGCCTGCAGGCGATCTGCCACGATCCTCAAGTATTGCACCCCATCGTTCTGAACCGTATACACGTCCTGATTGCCGGGAACCGTCTTGAGGAGTGTATTGACCTGGCTCGCATACTCATTGAGTTTGTCGAGATCGGGGCCAAAAATTTTGACCGCCAGATCGCCGCGCACGCCGATGATCATTTCCGACACGCGCATTTCGATCGGCTGAGTGAAGCTGTATTTAATGCCGGGCATGGGATCGAGCACCTTGCGCACTTCATCCATCAGCACTTCCTTGCTCTTCATGCGCCATTCGCTTTTCGGCTTCAGCAGCAAATACGTGTCGGTCTGGTTAAGACCCATCGGGTCGAGGCCGATTTCATCGGAGCCGACACGGGCTACGATGCCATGCACTTCCGGGATAGCCTGCATGATGGCGCGTTGGATTTTTATATCGAGCGCGGCGCTTTGTTCCAGGCTGATGGAAGGCAGTTTCTCAATGCCGACAATCAAGTCACCTTCATCCATCGTCGGCATAAAAGTCTTGCCGACCTGGGTGTAGATCACACCGGCCACCAACAACATCCCCACCGCCACCCCGGCAACGATGCGCTGTCGGCGCAGACCCCAGGAAAGCATCGGCTCATACAGCGCCAGCAGCTTGCGGGGTAGCCATGGGTCTTCGTGCTTGACCTCGCGCAGCAGGTAGGACGCCAGTACCGGAATGACGGTCAGTGACAACACCAAAGACCCAGTCAGCGCAAACACAATCGTGAGCGCCACCGGCACAAAGAATTTTCCTTCGAGGCCCTGTAGCGTCAAAAGCGGCAAAAACACAGTAATGATGATCAACACCCCGGAGGTGACCGGAACCGCAACCTCTCTTACCGCGCGATAGATCGTATGTAGCCGCGGCAGCTTGCCGGCCGTGGGATCGGTCGCCAAACGCTGCACGATGTTTTCGACCACCACGATGGCGGCATCAACCAGCATACCAATCGCGATGGCCAAGCCGCCCAAGCTCATCAAGTTTGCCGACATGTCAAAGCCGCGCATCAGAATGAAGGTAATCAGCGCAGCCAAGGGCAGCACTAGGGCCACCGTCAATGCCGCCCGGATATTTCCCAGGAACAGACCAAGCAAAATGATGACCAGAACGGTCGCTTCGAGTAGCGCGGACGAAACGGCACCGACCGCCTTGCTGACGAGGGAGGCACGATCGTAGAAAACGACGAGTTTCACGCCATGTGGAAGCGTCGGCTGCAGTTCATCCAGTTTTTTGCGGACACCTTCGACGACCTGTTGCGCGTTAGCACCGGCCAACCCCAACACCAGTCCCTGGACGGTCTCTCCCGTGCCGTTTTGGGTCACCGCACCATTGCGTGTCACGGTGCCGATCTTGACATCGGCCAAATTGCCGACGCGGATCGGCGTACTGTCTTTTATCGTCACCACAATCGCACGCAGGTCATCCAGGGTCGTGATCCTTCCCTCGCTACGCACCAGAAGCACTTCGTCCCCCTCGCCAAGCCGGCCCGCGCCGTCGTTGCGGTTATTGGCGCTGATCGCCTCCTTAAGCTGACCCATCGTCACTCGGCTGGCAGCCATTCTAAGCGGATCAGGCACGACTTCGAAGGCGCGAACGATGCCACCCAGCACATTCACGTCGGCAACGCCGGGCACGGTTCGCAGCACCGGCCGGATGCCCCAGTCAAGCAGGCTGCGTCGCTCGGCCAGAGATAACCCCCCGCCTTCGACGGTAAACATGAACATTTCCCCAAGCGGGGTCGTTATCGGCGCCATACCACCCGTGATACCGTCCGGCAGAATTTTCGTCAACCCGCCAAGGCGTTCGCTGACCTGCTGCCGCGCCCAGTAACGATCGGTTCCATCCTCGAAATCGATCGTCACATCGACCAGACCATACTTGGTGACCGAACGTAGAATTTTGGTTTTAGGAATGCCGAGCATTTCCACTTCGATCGGCACCGCGATGCGGCTTTCGACTTCCTCCGGCGTCATGCCAGGGGCCTTCATGATGATTTTAACTTGGGTACTCGACACATCAGGAAAAGCGTCAATCGGCAATCCCAGATACGCATACCATCCCGCGCCAGCGACAATCAGTGTGGCCAGCAATACGAACAGGCGCTGCGATAAAGAGATCTGGACAAGACGGGAAAGCATTATTTGCTCTCTTTCGCATTGAGCCATGCGCCCTTGAGAACGACCACGCCACTGACCGCGATCTGTTCGCCGACTTTAAACGAACCTTGGACACGCACGCGCTGCCCGGCGCTTACCACGACCTTCACTGGCCTGGCTTCAAAACCCTTTAATGTGCGGGCAAACACGTACGCCTGATTGCCGTCGTGAGCCACCCCGGAAAGTGGCACCTCCCAACTGCCTGGAATGGCCGCTGCGGGCAACTCAACCGTCACAACCTCGCCCGATCGAATCAGATCGGTCTTGCCCTCGACTGCCGCCCGCAGCACGACCACCTGACTACTGGGAGATACAATCGGGCTGACGCTCAAGATGCGCGCCGCGACATCCCGGCCTAGTACCTTGACCATTGTTCCAGCTGGCCAATTCATGTTTTCCGACACCGGAAGCTGAATGTCGAGCCAGAGAAAGCCGGTTTGTGCCACATGCAATAACGCAGTTGCAGCTTCGATCCGTTGACCAGGTATGACCGCAATCTCGGTCACGATTCCGACCTGCGTCGCAGCTAGCGTAATGCTGTCTTGTGGCTTGCCGGTAGCGGCAATGTGTTGAATCGTGGCGGCCGACATGCCGCTTAGACGAAGCGCTGCTGTAGCCTGACTGAGCACGGCCTCAGCTTCCATCAAAGCAGCTTGAGCTTCTTGCACCCGGCGTTGCGGGATGATGCCTTCATCGAACAAAGTTTGTTCGCGCAGTGCCGCTTGTCGTGCAAGCCTGGCGCGAGCGGTGGCTTGCAGCAACCGCAATTGCAACTGGCCAAGTTCCGGGCTGGCGATGCGTACCAGCGGCGTGCCCGGTCGCACTGCCTGATTTTGCTGTACCAGCAATTGCGCCACCAAGCCAGCCACCGGTGAGCTGACTATCTGTTTCGCTGTTGTGGGGACGACGACCTCCGCAGGAAAACGTACCTTTATCAAGTCGCTTTGGCTCTGTAATGGCGCGGTTTGAATGCCCAATGCCTGAATTTGGCTGTCGGGAACAGTGAATTTTAACGGTCGATTGGCCGCCTGAGCGGTAGCCGTAAGTGCACTTGCCATCGCTACACTGCAAACATACAAATGGAAACGTAGATTTCTTTTATTCATCATCAACCTTTATTGTCGCCTACCGACATAACAAGCATAGCCACGCTGCTCATCGAGCCGTGGAAATGAATCGTTTCATTTCAACTTGACATTATGGTTTGAAGATTACCATTACGCTCAGCCCTTTTCCTTCATTCTGTGGCGCGATTCGCAGAGAAGCACCATGAATTTCGGCGATACGATTGACGATAGATAACCCCAAACCGCTACCGCTGGCGTTTGTGCCTATGGGGCGATAGAACCTTTCCGAAACCCTTGCTAGTTCTGCTTCCGGAATGCCAGGCCCATTATCATTCACCGACAGACTAGCAAGCCCTTGCTGATTGGTGATACTAACCCAAACCAATGTTCCCGGCTGTGTGTGACGCACGGCATTGTCGATCAGATTGCGCAATAGGATGCGCAGCAATACCGGATTGCAGCGCACCTCCACTTCGGCGCCTTCTGTCAATTCGAGCCGAACATGCTGGCTCAATGCAGCCGGGGCGATTGCGGCGATTACCTCAGCGGCGACAACTCTCAGTTGGCAGACTTCAGTCACGTCATTGCCCAAGGTGTCGATGCGGGCAAGGGTCAGCAATTGTTCGATCAGATGGGCGGCTCGGTCACAACCGAGAATCGCGTTGTCGAGCGCATGGTTGCGCTCCGCTTCGCTGCTAGCCGCTCTGGCCACTTGCGCTTGCGCCTTGATCGCGGCCACCGGGGTGCGTAATTCATGCGCGGCATCTGCGGTAAAACGCCGCTCTTTTTGCATGGAGGCTTCGATGAGGGTGAATAGCCGGTTGAGCCGTTCGATCAGCGGCACCACTTCGCGCGGGGCGGATGACGCATCCAGCGCAGCAAGATTGTCCGGTGCGCGCTGTTCCACTTCGCGGGTCAATTTGTCCAGTGGGCGCAAGCCGCGCGCAACTGCAATCCATAGAAGAAGTGCCAGCAACGGTAAAGAAATAAATAGCGGCTTGAGCATATTGCCAGCGATACCGCGCGCCAGTTCGTCACGCACATCGGCACGTTCCGCCACCTGGATCAAAAATTCGGCGGATTCATTCCAGGTGCTGAATACGCGCCAGCGGTGCCCGTCGATGGTGTGGTCGCTGAAGCCGAGCTCCTCGCTGGCCAAAGGTTGTTGCGGAGCGTTGGCGGAATGCAGGCGCAGCTGGTGTTCTTTATTCCATACCTGAAACGCGACCCGGCGGGCATACTTGTGCAGCAGCGGCGCATGCTCTGTTTCAAGTTCGTCCAGCTCATGCGATGACTGGACAACCAGCAGCGCAGCCGCCTGCGCCAGGTGCGCATCCAACACCTCGTCGAATTCCTTGCGCGCATTATGGTAGGTAAATGCAGTCACACCGAGCCAGACCAGCGTGATCGCCATCAACGCCAAAACAAGCAGCCGCTGCTTAAGTGATGCGCGTCGCCACATTTCAGATTGCCTTGTCGCGCGGCATCAGGTAACCCACGCCGCGTATGGTTTCGATCAGCTCAGGAAAAAGCTTGCGCCGCAGATGATGGATATGCACTTCCACCGTATTGCTTTCTACCTCATCGCCCCAAGCATAAAGCTGCTCTTCAAGCCGGGCGCGCGACAGCACTTTTCCCGAGTTGAGCATCAGGGCGTGCAACAACGCGAATTCCTTGGCCGAAAGCTCAACCGATTTATCCTGGTACAGCACGCAATGGGCAGCGGGATCAAGCTTGACCCCGGAAACCTGCAGTAACGGCGCAGTCTTCCCGCTGGCGCGGCGCACCAGTGCGCGCAAGCGAGCTGCCAATTCCCCCATGTCAAATGGCTTGACCATGTAGTCATCAGCACCGGTATCCAACCCTTTGATGCGGTCATCCACCGTATCCATCGCGGTCAGAATCAACACGGGTGTCTGGGAATTTGTCTGGCTATTTCGGCTACGCAGACGGTGCAGCACTTCCAGTCCGGAAAGACGCGGCAGCCCCAAATCCAGAACCACTGCTGCGTAGGGCTCGGTAGTGAGTGCCTGCTCTGCCGAGACCCCGTCTTTCATCCAGTCCACGGCATAGCCGGATTGTCTCAAACCAGCCTGGATCGCATCGCCCAGCAGGGCATCATCTTCGACTACCAATATGCGCATATTTTCACCTAAGGCAATGCTGAACAAGTCCGTTCGCGTTGAGCTTGTCGAAACGTACCTATTGAAAATCAATAACTTGCAAATGGCTTCGACAGGCTCAGCCCGAACGGATGGACTTGTTCAGCATTGCCCTAAACAATAACGCAGAACTGTTG
>CAIRGS010000263.1 GCA_903878125.1 uncultured Nitrosomonadales bacterium
ATCCGGTCGACCAGTAGTGGATCGACGGCTGTAGCATGGTCAAAGCTCAAAGCCGAAACATCGAGCATGCCGATACCATTCTGCATAATCCGGACGCGATCACCATCAAGACCTCGGATTACGGGACGGCTCGAGTTCGGGCCAAAGTAGGTGGAGCTTACGCCGGGAAGTCTGGAAAGCGTTTCACCTAACGTGCTCTCTTGCCGAAACGATAATTCTTTTCCACTGAGTACCGAAACCGGGGATACAAGATCAAACAAAGCACTTCCCAGCGGATTGGCGGTAACCACAATCTGCGGCAAGACCGCAGGTTCGTTTTCTGCGTGTTCAGTAACCGGCTGTGCGGTAGCGGGAGGGTTGATTTCAGCCGTGTGTGCGACTGAGGCTGTTGTAAATGCCAGAAATAGTGAGGCCGGAAATAGTGAAGATAGTAAACCGGATTTTTTAGTCGCATCGGGAGCGCGCAAGTGCGCGTGTAGCGACCCGCCATATATGACGTGCTTAGACATAACAATTCTCCAAAATAAATTATATGACCCGTGTCAAACGGGGCGTACTTATGTAATTCCTTGGAGAAGGACAGGCGGGCCGCGCGCAATGGCGGTAAGGGGAGAGGTGCAACGTAAGGAAATGGTAATAAACCGTATCGTTTCGCTCGGAATGTCGGTAACTACGAAGGAATGGGAAGCGCTGCCAAGTGCGCCGCCTAGCTGTGTGTAAGCCGCACAATATCCACACGTCGATGAATGTGTTGCGTGCTTGCCTTGCTGCTGATCTTGTTCCGCAAGTGCATGGCGCAGGGCATGCGCCGCTCCGCTTTGCTGGGCAAAAACCAGCAACAAGGTAAGTAATAGCGGAAAAAGGGCACGGGACAATCGCATAATGGTGGCAATTAACGCGTGTTACTGAGATTATTCGGCGGTTTGTAAGGCTCAATCAAATCTGCCTTGATCTGATAACTAGCGAAACCCATAGAAGTATTGGAAGAAACTGTTTTCAAGGTGCCGCTGATGGAAATCGTCCCATATATCAACATAGCCTGCTTCAGCGTCTTTTGTTGCTTTTTGGTCAAAGTTTTTGGAACTAAAACATGCAGAATCTGATTGCCAGGCGGCGGCGGTACATGGATACAGGCACCAAAATAGGGTACCAGAAGAAATTCCTTGACACTGTCATAGTTGACATCCAGTGGCACTACGAAACCTGGAATTTCAATGCGGGTATCGTTGAGACCGAACACGATAGGAGAGTCTTTCCAAGCTTCACGCACTCGCTCCAAAGCTTCCATGGCTCGGGGGTCGGAGTCTTTCAGCTTGGAGAGATCCAACCCTTTAAGGGCTTTCATCGGATCCCAATCGGCGGGCATTAATTCGTCCCAATTCAGCTTGCGGTAAGGTGCTGCAGAATTGGCCTTTGAAATTGATTTATTTGGCAGGCGCTCGCCTACTTTGTATTCTTCCTTTTGTGTTTTGACATCGACTTTATTATTGGCAATAGACAAGCCAATAAATCCAGACCAGAGAACAATTAGCAAGGCTAATAACGGCCTCCATTTTTTTTTAAGTATTTGCATCAAATTCTCGACATCAAACCGTCCATAAGCGACATTTTATAGGCACGATACCCTGGCAGCAACCCGGCCAACAAGCCTACGACCAAAACTCCAACCAGAAGTTTGAGTTCTGCGACAGAGACCAAAGCTGGCTGCAGTGCGATGCCGTAGTTTGCCTGTACCCATGGTGCAAGCGCTAACGATGCAGCAGATAAAAATATAATGCCCAACACGACCCCCCCCAGAGTAACCAACAGGCTTTCGCTCACTATAAGCAAAAAAATATCGCGCCGTCTGGCGCCGATTGCCCGCAGGATGGCCATCTCCCGTCGTCGTTCATTGAGGCTCGCCAGCAATACTGCTGCCAAGCCACTGAGCCCGACAAATACCACCATACTGGTTACCGCCAGCAATGTTTTTTCTGCCACGCCTACCACCTGCCAAAGTTGCTCCAGGGCCACGCCCGGCATAACGGCGAGCAAAGGTTCGGCCTTGTACTCATTAATCTGCCGCTGCACTTTGAACACTGCGGCACGAGATTTCATACCTACCAATGCAGCGGTGACGTCTTTTGGGGTCAGATCAAACTTGCGGACGTGTTCACCTGGGATCGTAAACCCATGCATCGGTACACCGCCTACCCAGTTTAGATGGATAGCCGTGATGCCCTCCAAGGAAATGTGTAGGGTACGATCTACCGGTGTCCCAGTCGGGGCAAGAATGCCGGAGACAATAAACGGCTTATCATCGTGCGCCAGCAACCCGATTTCGCCCATGCCATGACTGAGGACAATACGGTCGCCAATGGCATAGCCGAGTTGACTGGCAACTTCAATACCGAGTACTACATCAAAAACATCCCGAAACGGCTGACCTTTAACAAAGGACAATCTACGGGAATCGCTGTACTGAAAATGTTCGAAATAGGCCGGTGTCGTTCCCATAACGGGGAATCCATGGTGCGAATCCCCGAGAGATATAGGCACCGCCCAAGCGACCAAAGAATTATCAGCAATGTCTTGAAAGCTTTGCCAGCCAATGTTGCTGGTGGCCTCTCCTATCCTGAACACGGCATACAATATAAGTTGCACTGGACTAGTTCTGGCACCTACAACCAAGTCAGTGCCGGAAATCGATAGGCTAAACCCTCTGTGAGCCTCGTAACGCAAGCGCTCGACACCAATCAGCATAGTCACGCTCAGGGTGATGGCCACCAATGTAAGCCCTAGGGTTAGACGACGATTCCATGCACTGCGCAATGCTATGTGCAATAGATGGTTCATATGACGCCCTCAATCGGCACGGCTTTGTTGATCGATGGCAATGATATCTCATGATGAAATTGCGTAGCCAGTTGGCGGTTGTGACTGACGAAAATCAGCGCGGTATTTGCTTCAGCACACTCTTGCAATAACAGATCGAGAAATGCAGATTGCCGGTCCGCATCCAATGCAGACGTGGGTTCATCGGCGATTACGATCTCGGGCTTTCCTATGAGCGCGCGGGCCGCCGCCACACGCTGCTGCTGGCCGACGCTAAGTTGGGTAACGGGAATGTGCTCTGTGTTTTCCAGTTGCAGATGAGACAGCAGACGCCTCGCTGTTTTTAGCAGTGTGCCGCCTCCAGCCAATGCCCGTTGCTGTCGGCGCGATGAAAACCGGCAGGGCAGCAGAACATTATCCATCACCGATAGATAAGGGATCAGGTTGAACTGCTGGAAAATAAAGCCGATATGGTCAGCTCGGAGCCTGTCGCATATCGCTGGACGCATGTGGGTGAGATTTTTGCCCAGAAGGTTGAGTGTGCCTTGCTGCACTGGTATAACCCCGCCAATAAGACCCAGCAAAGTGCTTTTTCCGCTGCCGCTTGGGCCGTACAGGAATACCCGCGCCCCCGCTTCTACCTGCAATAGTTCTATATCCAGGCAATCCACGGCCGCCCCGGGATAACGGAAGCGCACATCTCGGATCTCAATTGCGAGCGCCATTACCAGGTAATCCGCCGTTTGGATGGCGTCAGTATGGCGGCGGACTGACCACGCGGAGTGGCAGCTTCCGTTTTCAATCGAAGCAAACCTGGAAAATAAGAAAACAAATTGATTTCGAGATCGCGTAATTCGTTTGGTTTAGCGCAATAAAACACGAACTCGGCATTGAGGTCGGTATGGTCGTGTCCCTCATGGTTATCTCCCTCATGGTCATGTCCCTTTTGGTCATGCCCCTTATGCTTACCTGTTTCCAGTACCGGTGATTCCAGTGAGTATGTTTTTAATGTGCAACGCGCTGCCAGAGTTGGCTGAAATAAACGTTCAGCCTGGCGTAATTGATCCGCCATATGGCGAACTGCCGCTTTCTGTTTTTCCGTACGCGGCAGATGCTCGAACCCCAATAGACTATCAAGGGGGCTGGACAGATTGAGATGCAGCAAGCTGTCATCCAACGCGAGTTGCAAGGTGCCCACACCGTGCACGTGTGCTTCTCCTGCCACAGTAAAAAACGACGTCAGCAGCATCGAAAGCAGCAATAAAATTTTGCATTTGATCATAACCAATCTCCTTTAACTATTCTACCAAAGTGCATCCAAGGACAGCAACACTCTGGGTGCTGTATTTGAAGGGACGATGGGTGAGCGATGAATGATGCCTCTGCCCTCATTGCCCTGCCATCGAGAACCTTTAAGCAAAACAATGGCGTAAGGCGCGGCACGATGAATACCGGCTGGATTCAAGACAACCCCGGAATTTTCGTCAGAAACATCAGGGGGCGCTGGCCCCAGCTTGCTACGATCCGCGCAGGCGTCCTCTAGCCATTCGGTGGCTGGGCCGCGATAGGTGCATAGCAAGCGTATGCCGACATGATCGACATGAAAACGCGGACACATAGCGCGATTTACCACTTCCAGCCGCAATCCAATTGACGGACAATCCAGCAAATCGGCAAATATCCCCACGAGCTGATTTAGGTCAGCTACAAAGGCCTCCTGCCCCGTATGCGCGGGTAGCAAGTGATGCGGAACAGGTGACCCCGTCTTCAACGCATGGCGAAAACCACTGCCCATTCGGTGAGCAACAGCAGCGAGGTAAGCGTCGATAACTGGATCAGGGTTCCGCTTAACTTCCACAACCTGTGTTTCCGCATCAAAAACATCAATGAGCCCAAGCAGTTCGCTTGACGGCTCCATTTCTGGCAATTGCAGTGATCGATACTGGATAGCGAAACTCATTGAGCTTCTCCCGTGAATTCCTGATTCCCGTTTGTACCCCAATGCGGGAACGGGTCCGGCAAGGTGCGCCATGTCTCTTTGCCCTGTTCCATTTCATAATCCGTGAGCAAGCAGGCATTAAGTGACCCACGCATTCTGTGCTTATTCATGTCTATACCGATAAACACCAGTTCTTGACGACGATCGCCGAAATCGGTGCTCCAGGTTGCATTTATCTGGTCAAGACTTTCCTGATCGTCCGGCCATTGTGATTTGTCCACATCAGCCCACCACAAACCGGCCTGACCATGGCGACAAGCGCCACCAGCCTGCGACCAGCTACCCACAAAGTTGAATCGAGTGGCCAGCCAGAAATATCCTTTCGAGCGCAATACGCCTTTCCATTCACTATGAATCAAATTCCAGAACCGTTCAGGATGAAATGGACGGCAGGCGCGATAAACAAAACTCTTGATACCGTATTGAACACTTTCCGGCAGATGTTCTCCGCGCAATTCTTTCAACCAGCCGGGAGCCTGCTCGGCTTGTTCGAAATTAAATAGTCCTGTATTCATGATAATGTCCAGCGGTACGCAGCCAAACGCTGAAACAACAATTTTGGCGCGTGGATTAAGGCTAGCCAAAACATGACGCAGCCAGTCGAGATAATCACTGCTAACCAGATCTGCCTTATTGATGACAATCACATCACAGAATTCCACTTGATCAACCAACAGGTCAACCACAGTGCGGTCATCCTCTTCCCCCAGATTTTCACCACGTTCAATTACGGAATCAGCGGATTGGTAATCCCGGAAAAAATTTAAGGCATCTACTACCGTAACCATCGTATCCAACCGTGCCACATCGGATAGACTGCGACCTTGCTCGTCGACGAATGTAAACGTTTCTGCGATTGGCAGAGGCTCAGAAATCCCCGTTGATTCGATCAACAAGTAATCAAATCGGTCTTCTTTCGCTAACCGGTTTATTTCCAGCAGCAAATCTTCGC
Organism: uncultured Nitrosomonadales bacterium; assembly: GCA_903878125.1. GTDB lineage: Bacteria > Pseudomonadota > Gammaproteobacteria > Burkholderiales > Gallionellaceae > Nitrotoga. The sequence goes on from CAIRGS010000263.1 coordinate 5,766, forward strand.
GCAACGTGCAACAAATACATCCATTGGTCATTTCAACCAATTTTTCCTCGGCACGCGACAATTCAGCACCTCCTTGACGTACTAATTGGGCGTCAATGTTAATCTCCGACATATCATTGACAATCACGGCTACGCGTTTCCCTTCACGGTTGTTCAGTACGTGATTAAGCAAGGTAGTTTTGCCAGCACCTAAAAAACCGGACAGAACAGTTACAGGAAGATTTTGCATGGATTTACCCATAATATTTGTTGAACATTGGTAATACAATTTTCTTTGGTACTTGTCCCAAAACAATCAATTGCAAGAGGTTTACAGGTTCCCATTCCATCAATGCAGCAAATGAGCGAGTCTTGCAGTGCCTACTCCAAGTAACATCAGCAGGAATTGAGTTAACGTATCGTGTAGTTTGCATTTACGGTGAAGCTGGGGTACCAAGTCGGCAACTGAAATGTAGATGAAACTGGCTGACGCCAAAATCAAAATGTAAGGGATTGCAATCTGTAGCCGACCTAGCGCCAGCCAGCCGAGCACACCACCTAAAGTCATGGCGGCTCCAGATAAAGCATTCAACGCAAGTGCACGAAATTTTGGCACCCCCGCCCCCAGCAAGATCATGAAGTCCGATATTTCTTGCGGAATTTCATGCACCAATATAGCCAATGCTGTTACCCAACCGAGCTTCGGGTCAGCAAGAAAAGCAGCCGCAATCAGGATACCGTCCACGAAATTATGCAGGCTGTCACCCACGATAATCATTGCAACTTGGGGATGATTTGAAACTTGTCCATTTGTTGCAGAATGGTCATGACGCCACAATGCCGCTTTTTCCAACAGAAAAAATCCAGCCAGACCACCTAACAATATCCACCCTGCCTGTTCCATATTCAGGCCCAGTTCTAATGCTTCCGGCAACATATCGGTTAGGGAAAAAGCTAGCATGACTCCCACGGCATAAGCCACCATCTTGTCGGCAAAACGGGCCAGTATGGAGAGGGAAAGTGTTGCCGCCAGCAGAACTGAAACGACGCCGCCAACTAGTGTCGCCAAAATTATTGATAACAAAATCATGACTGTTTTATTAAGGACCAGTGCACTGCGGTTAAACATCTACTAATCGCGTATTCCGCGACTAGAAACAAACTGCTTGCCATATTCAAAATGATTTTTAAAGATTTATTTACAGTATGTAGATGCTATAAAAAATGGATGCTTTTAGGCTATTCCACTTTAGTAAACAAACGGGCTTTAAGGATTCTGTGGGCAGCAATAAATGCAATAATGTTGCATTATAGCCGAGACAAATCAGATTATGCAACATAGTTGCATGGATTGATTTTATTGATGTTAGATAGAATTACCGAGGAATGGGGCGGCCGCAATCGTCGCAGACGCCCTTGATATTGAGTTCAATTGACTCGACCGTAAAATGCTTGGGTAAATTGGTTAGTTCTGGCTCTATTTCTGTTAAACAGCAAATCTTTCCACACTCCCTACATTGAAAATGTGCATGCCGGTGAGTCGTATCAGGGTGTGTAGCTTGAAATCGGCATGCCCTGCCTGTACCTGCGACTTTGTGTGCCAACCCATGGATAACAAGCCACTCCAGCACGCGATAGACGGTAACTCGATCAAACTCACCCAGGCTTTTAAGTTTTTCGAGAACTTCCGGGTGAGCAAGAGCGCTTCCTGCATTCAACAAAACACCAAATACAGCACTCCTCACAGCCGTAGGACGCTCGCCGATATCTTGTATTATTTGATCAACTTTATTCATATAATTTATATTAACGGCTAAATAGGATAGCGGCTATACATTATCATGTCCGCGTCCGTAACCAATCACGCCTGTCAGGAAACGTACCATTGCATAGCTGACGCGCATCATCAAATGCATCCATATACCATGCTCGCGCCACACAGAATGAGAAATAAACCGGGCGCTAAGCGCAATCTCATGCAACAAGTCGGCGCGCAATGATTCAGCAAACCCTGTATCTTGAACTACCAGGTTAGCTTC
>CAIRGS010000264.1 GCA_903878125.1 uncultured Nitrosomonadales bacterium
GCCAGCAAACCACCAAGCGCCATGATCAAGCAGCCGCCCCAGATCCAGTTAACCATCGGTTTGTGCTGGATGCGCATAACCCACTCGTCCCTGCTGATTTGTTCACCAAGCGCAACGTAAAGATCGCGGAACAGGCTCGTGTATATGGCCCCTTCGGTCATGGCTGAATCCTGCATAGTATAAAGTCGCTTCTCCGGATAGAGAGTTTCTATCTTCGCTCCATTCATTGTTACCTCCAGAGTGCCGCGAACTCCACTGTAATTCGGCCCTTTCATTTTCTCCATGGCAAGCAAGCGAAAGGAATATCCATCCAGCGTGGTCACGTCACCTACACGCAGACGCATTTCACTGCTGGTTTCATAGCCCTTGACCAGAGTCACGCCGAGAATAAACACACCAATCCCAGCGTGGGCGAGCAGCATGCCGTAAGTGGAGCGAGGCGTGCTGCGCAGCGTTGCCCAAGCGCTCCCACTAGTGGATCCTCGCACCCTACTGACCAGATAAGCCACGCTAGTGAGCAACGCCCACAACCCCAGCGAAGTCCCGGCTACCACCGGCGCCGTCCATCGGCCGAACAAAGATGGCACCAGTAGGCCTAATGCCACACTGACGATAAACCAAGGCAGCAACTGTTTAAATACTTTCGCCAGATTGGCCTGCTGCCATGATGTGCGTGGCCCGATGCCCATCAAGAAAACGGCGACTGCCATGATAGGCGCAAACACAGCTTCAAAATAAGGTGGCCCGACTGAAATCTTTCCCATATTCAATGCATCCAAAAATAAAGGATAGAGCGTGCCAAGGAATACTGCGCCAGCGGCGGCGACCAGAAGCACATTGTTCAAAAGTAGCATTGACTCACGTGAAATCAACCCAAATCCGCTGCCCAGCCCCACTTTAGGCGCGCGCCATGCAAATAGCACAAGCGAACCGCCGACCACGACAGTCAGGAATGCCAAAATGAAAAGTCCGCGCGCCGGATCTGAAGCAAAAGAATGTACTGAGGTCAGCACTCCGGAACGCACAAGAAAGGTCCCGAGTAGGCTTAAAGAGAAGGCGACAATAGCCAGCAATACGGTCCAGTTTTTGAACGCACCACGCTTTTCCGTTACTGCCAGGGAGTGTATTAGTGCAGTGCCCACAAGCCAGGGCATGAACGAAGCATTTTCGACCGGATCCCAAAACCACCAGCCGCCCCAGCCCAACTCATAATAGGCCCACCAGCTACCCAGCATGATACCCAGTGTCAGAAACATCCACGCCACTGTGGTCCATGGCCGTGACCAGCGCGCCCAAGTAGCATCAAGCTTGCCGCCTATCAAAGCCGCAATGGCGAAAGAAAAGGCCACCGAGAAACCTACATAACCCATATACAGCAAGGGCGGGTGGAATATCATGCCGGGATCCTGCAACAGCGGATTCAGGTCGCGGCCATCCATTGCGGCTGGTAGCAACCTTTCAAAGGGGTTTGAGGTAAATAGCGTAAAAGAGAGGAAGCCAACACTAATTAGCCCCATTACGCCCAATACGCGTGCCAGCATTTCTTCCGGCAAACGCTTGCTGAACAGCGTCACCGCCAGCATCCACCCGCCGAGCATCAGCATCCATAGCAGCAGAGAGCCTTCGTGTCCTCCCCATACCGCAGCAATACGGTACTGAACCGGTAACAACGAGTTTGAATGGGCGGCAACGTATTTAACCGAGAAATCGTTGGTAACAAAGGTATAAACGAGGCAGCCGAAGGCGATAACGATAAAGGCTAGTTGTGCGCGAGCTGCCGGGCGGGCGAGTGCCATCAGCCGCCGATTGCCACGCATGCTACCCGCTATAGGCAGTACGCCCAGCATTAGCGCCAGCACGAGCGCCAGCATGAGGGAAGAATTACCGATCTCGGGTATCATTTTTTTCCCCCTTGTCCGCTATAAACACAACCAACCTTTATCCATGTATCTGATTCAGCCTTGCCCGGTGTTGGTAGTTTGGTCATCAGCTTCATCTTTTCCAGTTCCTTCAACTTGCCCTCCAATTCTTTCATCTTGCCCATTTTGATCTGACGATATTCTTATATAGAGGCATCGAAAACTTTTTTGTCCTAGTGAAGGTGAGAATGACAAATTCAGAATTTAATTTAATAGATGCGTCCTTAAATCTTCCGCATCGTATGCTTCCCATGACGTGGCTCAATTTTTAATTTTAACATGGACACTCTAATTTCTTTAAAACAACTTCGAGCAAGGCTTCCGTCAGTGCCGAAGGCGTAGGTGTCTCTTGTGCCATCGCCTCATGAAATATTCAAGGAGACCCGTTTGCCTTAAGATTTATATCGTAATCCACCGTCAGCGGTGCATGGTCACTAAATCGCTGATCCATATAGATGCTGGCTGATAGAGCGGACTGTGCGATACCCGGCGTGGCAATATGGTAGTCAATACGCCAGCCCACGTTTTTTGCCCAAGCTTGACCACGATTTGACCACCATGTGTAAGCTTCCAGTTCGGGATGCAGCTGACGGAACACATCTACGAACCCAACTTCATTAAATAGTTCAGTAAGCCAGGCACGTTCTTCTGGCAAAAAACCGGAGTTCTTGCGGTTGCCACGCCAATTTTTCAAATCCTTTTCGGTGTGAGCTACGTTCCAGTCGCCACATAACAAGACCTCACGCCCACTGGCGTGAAGTTCACGCAGATGCGGCATGAAGGCAGCCATAAATTTGAATTTTACCGTCTGACGTATCTCACCGCTGGAACCGGAGGGAAGGTATAGCGATACGATACTTAAATTGCCAAACCGCGTTTCAATATAACGCCCTTCGCTGTCAAATTCAGGTATGCCCAGCCCTTCTATCACTGTTTGCGGCTTGTGCCTGCAATAGATACCCACGCCGCTATACCCCTTTTTTTCGGCATAGTGGAAATATCCATGGTAACCGGATGGGGCTAACATTTCCGGCGTCATGTCAGCGGCTTGCGCTTTAAGTTCCTGCATACAGACAATGTCGGCATCCTGCTGCGCCAACCATGGCAACAATCCCTTGCTGCAGGCAGAACGAATTCCATTGAGGTTAATGCTGATGACGCGCACTAAAGTTCTCCATAAGCAAAGCTTGTAATTATAATGGCGGCACGTCTAAATTTTTGATCTATCTGCCATGTCTAATTTTCGCCAGGATTTCATCCGTTTCGCCATCCAGCAAGAGGTATTGTGTTTCGGTGAATTCAAAACCAAGGCTGGTCGCTTATCGCCCTATTTTTTTAATGCGGGTCTGTTCAACGATGGGGAATCGTTGAAACAGCTTACACAGTTTTACGCGCAGGCCATCCTGTCCTCAAAAATCCCCTTCGATATGTTGTACGGCCCTGCTTATAAAGGTATTCCGCTCGCGGCGGGAACGGCCATTGCGCTAGCAGAAAAAGGCCGCAATGTGCCTTACTGCTTTAACCGCAAAGAGGCCAAAGACCATGGTGAAGGCGGTAGCACGGTGGGGGCAAAACTGCAGGGGCGTGTGCTGATTATCGATGATGTCATTTCCGCTGGTACCTCGGTCCGGGAATCCATAGGCTTGATCCGTACTGCGGGCGCAACACCCTGCGGTGTGATCATTGCATTGGATCGCATGGAACTGGGACAACAATCAGAGCGGCATGAAGATGAACTTTCCGCAGCACAGGAAGTAGAGCACAGCTACAGTATTCCGGTGGTGGCAATTGCTACACTGAACGATTTGCTCGGTTACTTGCAGGATAACCCCGCAATGGTGCAAAATCTGCAAGCAGTACAATCTTACCGTGATCGTTATGGGATAGAGCGTAAAAAAGATGAACATTTTTAGCGCATGTCTGGTGTTGATTGTTGTCGTCTTCAGTACAACAGCCGAAGCGAAACTATATAAGTGGGTGGACGACAAGGGCGTGACCCATTATGGCGAAGTCATTCCTCCAGAATATGCTAACAAAAGTAATGTGCTATTAAGCGATAAGGGACTTTTGATCAAACGAACCGAGGAAATAAATAATAAAGAGCGGCGCGCCAATGTGGAGGATGAGGCCAAAAAACGTATTGACAATGAAGCCAAGCTTGAACAAAGCCGCAAAGACAAGGCGTTGCAGAACACTTTCAGTAGCGCGGAGGAAATTGACTTGGCTCGCGATCGCAACCTTCATCAAGTTGAGTCACTTATCAGCAGCATACAGTCACTGCAAAAAACAGCTAGGGAGAACTTGAAAAACTATCAGCAGGAAGCAGCGGAAAGAAAACGCGCTGGCAGAAAGCTTCCCGTTTCATTGCAAGCTGACATTACTGAGAGCGAGAATAAATTAGCTAAATTGCAACTAGACTTGGTCAAGGCTCAAGAAAAGGCAGTCACGGTTAAATCGAATTATGAGGCCGACAAGATGCGCTTCCGTGAGCTGAGTGGAAGCGCCAAGAAATAAGTACTAGTCCTAAGCTGATCTGACAACGCACTTTTCAATGGAATCTAAGCTTTTTGAGGCAGCCTTGGAACGAGTAATAAAAACATGGAAAACCTACGTTACGGCAATTTGCATTCTTCACCTCACGCTGATAATCGACGCGCTAAGTGGATTTTCATTCCTTCGGGGAGAGGAGCCTATCGACCTTGCCGGATTCAAAGTCGTTCGTGAAGCTCTCTCTGCAACATATGGCATACTCTTTTCTCTATTCGTGGTGAATGCGTTTCTCGAATCCCGCCTGCTCAAAACCCGCTCATCCGCCACCGACCTTTCCACTGCAAATGGGTTTCCTGTTCTCGAACTATGGTTCCTATCGCCATTTTCGGACTCGCAGATTCTGCGCAAAGCGTTCTGGTTTTTGTTTATTGTCGGATACTTATTACTTGCGCAATTAAGCGTGGTTCATCTCCTTTTTTCGGAGAGGCTTTCTGATCCAACCCGAATGTCATCAGAAGTATTCGCTGCGATTGGAGCAATAGATTTCATCCTACTCGTTATTTGCATGCCATTCGGATATCGGATCTATCAGAATTTTCAGCATGTCCAATCCATGCTTCACAAGGGTGACCAAGCCC
>CAIRGS010000265.1 GCA_903878125.1 uncultured Nitrosomonadales bacterium
GAAGCTAACCTGGTAGTTCAAGATACAGGGTTTGCTGAATCATTGCGCGCCGACTTGTTGCATGAGATTGCGCTTAGCGCCCGGTTTATTTCTCATTCTGTGTGGCGCGAGCATGGTATATGGATGCATTTGATGATGCGCATCAGCTATGCAATGGTACGTTTCCTGACAGGCGTGATTGGTTACGGACGCGGACAAGATAATGTTTAGTCGCTATCCAGTGGGGCGTTCCAGCTAAACCATTACCGTTCGCGGAGAGCTAGTCAAAATGCTAGTCCCGTGCCAATACTGGCCTTAGACAAGATCAGCCCGAATGCAGCCAAGCATACCGCGAAGCGGATGCCCGCAAATTCGATTTTTTGAATAATCTGTCATTCACTTTGCAGCGTGTCGCCTGGGGTAAATGTCCAAGTGCGTGTGATAGTAAGAATGTCAGTATCTTTGCGAATGTCTGGTGGGAGAGGGGAGAAAGGTCCGGCCAGTTTTACGATACGCCGTGCCGCAGCATCCAGGATGGGCTGCTGGGATGAGCGGCTCACCTCCACCTTTTCCACGCTGCCGTCTGCACGGATAGAAACGCTGAGTTGCAGTTTGCCATAAATATTTTTCTGGCGCGCAGCTTGGGGATAGTTCAAGTTGCCTATGCGTTCTACTTTGATACGCCAGTCTTCAATATATTGTGCGAAGCGATATTCCTGAGTGCGCGCACCAATAAATTTCCGTCGTGGCAATTTTTGATAAGCGTCAAAATCCTTGCTTATCTGTGCTTCCAGGCGTGCGATCTCGAGGTTGCGTTGAACCATGTCTTTGTTATTGGTGTTGTCACTGGCTTTTTGAAGCTGCTCTTGTCCCTGAGTTTTTTGCCGCGGTATGTTGTGAGTGCTGATGGACGCCTGGGCCAGCAGAAGTTTGACGCCTTGCTCGAGCTGCTGCACGCGCTGCGCGGATTGTTCAGGCGTGAATTGTTTGTCGTCGCTCAAGGAGGGCATCGGGCTTTTTGCACGACGATCTTCCGCTGTATTACCACCGCCATCGAGGTTGTTTTGCGCCAAGGCATCGGCCTTAATAGGGCGCGATTTTGATTTGCTGTTTACCAGGACAACTTGCAGCGGCTGCATGAAATTACTAACTTTGCGTGGATCGGGCAGAGCGAAACCGATGCCAAACAGCATAAAAGCATGCAGCACTAGCGAGAATGCCAGGGCAATGGCAATTGGCTGTTTGAAAAATGCTAGCAAGCGGTGGCCTCCTCCTCTACCGTGGAGATAAAGCGGGCATTGAAATTCAGGTCGAGCAGGTCAATGTCGCCTATTTCCAGGATGACACGCGTATTAGGCGGCAATTCCGGTAGCGATGGAATACGGCTTGTCAGCGGAATGTGTACGAGCTTTACCAGATTTTCGCGTAACACCAGCGCTTCGGCCTGCTGAATGTTTTCCTGCAGCAACCAGCGTAAACACCAGTAGCGTTCCATATTGCGTTGGAATTCGTTGTAAAGTACATAGGCAGCTTCGAAGTCGCGGATAACGGCGAACAGTGTGGTATCGTTTTTGGCGTAGGTGGGCGGCTCTTCGCGCAACAGGCTGATAATCTGACGTTGGTTAACAAAGTCTATGTAGCGGCGCAGCGGCGAGCTTGACCACATATACTGTGCCACGCCCAACCCCTGGTGCGGTGCCGGCACGGTGCTCATCCTCACCTTGCCGTTGCTTTGCGTGCGGTAGATACCCGCTACGTCGTGCGTCGCAAGCAACTTGCCCCATTCCGAGTTAACGAAAATCATCAGTTCTGCCACCACCTTGTCGATGGGTGAGCCACGCTGCCGACTGCTGATGCTGACGCGATCGTTTTCCACGTGAAAATTGTAATCCACCTGCTGTATATTATTGTCGGCGGATTTGCCACGCGTTGCTTCCAGCTTTTGCGCTAAATTCCATAATAGCGTGAGCTCCGAAGCAAAGAGAAAATCCTGCATGCCGGCAGCCAACGTGTCTTCGTTGAATAGCGGCTCCAGTGTGTCATGGCGCAGATTGGCAGCGATATGGATGCGCTCGATGCGGCTTTCCGTGCCGAGCACGGCCAGGGTGTCGGCATCCACTTCGAGATACATGGAGAGCGACGGGCAAACCTTGTCGGCACATAGGGTAAATGCCTGCACCACGCTGTCTGGCAACATGGTGATCTTGTCGCCCGGCATATAAACCGTGGACATGCGCTGCATTGCGATGTCATCACCCGGCGAACCGGGCATTATGCCAAGCGAAGGGGCGGCAATGTGCACACCGATACGCCAGTTACCGTTGGCAAGTGCCCTCACCGAAAAGGCATCGTCGATTTCAGTGGTGGTCGCATCATCTATGCTGAATGCAGTATCCACTGCCAGTGGCAGGTCGGACCAGGCAGCCAGATCGATCTCAGCGAAACCGGTTCCATGCGGGAAGTTTTCAAATAAGAAGCGCTCCAAATGATAAGCCTGTGTGGAAGGGACTGCTCCGCAGCGTTGCAACAAGTGCGCGGCCGACAAGTGTGTAGCGGTGCAGGCGGCCTCCAGCGCTTTCACCTCGAGGGTGTTGCGATCCGGTTTGTATAGCAGATGCGGCAATTTGTCGGTGAACTCTGGCGGCAAGGTGAACGCGACCAATTCGCTGGTGTAACGCGCTTGCAAGGCGGCTTGCAGACGTTTTTTTTCGGCGCTGGCTAGCGCAGATTTGAGGGCATCCGGTGGAGCGGCCTTGTAGTGTCCTTTGCCTTTTTTGTAAAAGTGCATAGGCGAGGAATGCAGGCGGATCAAGGTGCCCGCAGCCTCGACCGGATTGGGCGTGTGGCCAAAATATTCGCTGGCTAGCTCATTAAAGCCGAAATCATCCGGCGGGCTGCATTCCCACAGAAATTCCACATCTATGTCTGCTGCGATGCTTTCCGCCTGCGACATAAATTCAACCAGCCCCGGTTGGGCAAAGCGAAGCAGCACGTTGCTTGCCTTGATCTTGCTGCGCTTGCCATGAGTGCTTTCCACTTGCAGCGAGGTTATGCTGTCAGTGAGTATCGAACCGACCTTGAAAGCGCCGTCTTCTTCATAAAAAATGTTCATAGGGAGTGCGGCGGAAAAGGTGACGTAATTATACCCCAGCGCTGATCATGGCTTCGAATTTCACTTCAGTTTCGAATATGAATACAGCTTTGAATCGCACCAAAGCCAATAGATGCAGATTCTCAATCGATGGCACCTTGCTTGATGCAGAGGCAGCAAGCAACTTTAACAATGGGAATGCAAACTTTTTTGACCCTGTGCTCCAAAAGTCCTTGACATATTCCGAAGCTGACCCGTAGTATGCTAGTCTGAGTCTGCCAAATTTGGAGTTATGGGTAGGCTCCGTAAAAGCCTTTGGCGTAGAAGCTTGGCATGCCTAGACTCTATTTAACTAATCTCGCAAGTTGTATATATAAGGAGCTTCTCATGAAAAAAAATGTTATCAGTCTCGCTATAGCTTCCTGTTTTGTATTTGGCGCTTCGTTAGCGCAAGCGCAAGCAATTTCTGCGCCTAAGCCGGCATTTGAAGCAGATAAAGCTACTCCATTTACAGGGAAAGGTCTGAACACCCCTTGGAACTGCTGCAAACAGTATGTTGGTTTCACTGGCCCGCGTGATCAGCCTGGTGAAGTGAATGCACCTGGAGCAAAAAATAATAATTCGAGAAACAGAGACGGTACAATCGATCCTGGCTTTAAAAATGATAGTGGAAACCGTATGCCAGAATTCAGGCGGATGGCTTCGGTGTCTGCAAATAATGAGCCTACCAACAGCAAAGCATATGGTGCTGGAAAAGATGCAGCAACCACAGGTAATCCGCAGGGAAGTGGTGATACATTAGGTAATAACCATTTCACAGCAAATTCAGGTTACAAGCAGTGGATCAATAAGTAATATTGCATTTTAGTTATAACGATAAGGCCAGCTTTAAGCTGGCCTTATCGTTTATGTAGACGCATTGTTGCTAAAGGCAATGTTGAACAAGTCACTTAGAGTCCGCTGTGGTCACCCCTGTAACATTTATTTGCCAGCAGGCAGACAGTTGTTCACTAGCATCAAGGCCGTAAATGTCCGGCTGGCTTTCTTGGCCAAAATTCTGTAGCGCACTTTCGTTTAACCCTTCAATCGTTTGATTACCGCAAAGACAGAGCCGACTATGGCGCTGATTTGTGTATTCGCCCCGGCTTTTTGCTGCGTTTTATTTCATCGAGTTCACCACCGGGTTTAGGTGTGCGGTAGCTGAAGAAGTCGTGGGTTCCAGGCTTTTTCTGTCGATAAAATCCTTTTAGTCGGCATATGCTGTACTCATATTTTTACAGTATCCCTTGGCGC
>CAIRGS010000266.1 GCA_903878125.1 uncultured Nitrosomonadales bacterium
CGAGCAGAGTCAGGAAACGATGTTGGGCCGCGTTGATGTGCCCGGCGAGACGAGTAATTTCGTCGCTGAGCGCGGCGTTGTCTTTAGGGATAAGAGCAAGAGACGGGAGCTGTGACATGAGACGATTCCTCCTTGGAAAGGTCGCAAATGGATGGCTTTAAAACACTGTTTATATGTATATATTATAGCTCTATCTCCATGATTTTGCTTCCAAATATGCAGATATAGTTTCACGAACTCTGGCCAGAGTGCTCTCAAGCCGCAGGTCATATAAAGTGATGCGTTTAAAAAAAGGGATGAGAGATTGGAGTTAAATTGCATTCAAATATGACCATTTGATTGCATTTAACTTTTCCCCTTTAGTAACGCTGAAAACCTATTAGTCAGCAGTGCGCGATGTGTTAGTTATTCGATGCAATAGTCCGTCAAAGCGGGTAAGGACCAATTCAACAGCCAGTGGTTTCGTTCCTGGCGGTTGTTGGGAAATGAACAACGTACTGGTTTTAGCGTTGTCGTGGTGGCATGTCGTCTTCGGTGATGTACAGTAATAAAGCCGGATGTTGCGGCGTTGATCTGTACTCTTTTCCGAATGGCCGCAGCTTCGCTTTCTGGGTGGTCGCAGGCGCATCACGGAGGCAATAACCATTAAATAAACAGAATGGCAGTTGCGCTGCCACCTGTTATCAAGAGCGTTCAATGCTATGGATAGTCTTCGAAAGCAGCTTGTGGATAGTGCACTTTCTTGGGAAAAGGCATATTGCAATGCTCCAGCCATTACATCTGCTCTCTCAGAACTCGATGCTGCTTGCTTGGTGGGCATGAGCAGCAAGGAATACTGCGAATCGGTTGTTGGAACCACTGTCGTACGCAAAGGATTCGATTTTCGTTTCAATGACATCCGGTATCAAATTAAGGCTAATCGCCCAAGCGATAAGCCTGGAAGTAAAGTGACAAGGGTGGGGAAAGCCAGAAACTACGATTGGGACGTTTTGATCTGGATTTTGTACGACTCCAAGTACGAAATTCAAGAAGCTTGGAAGTGGAATGTTACCGATTACAAGAAAGAGTTTGATGCTCGCAAAAGGCTCTCCCCTGCTGACTATCGCAAGGGGACCGAATGCCAAGTCACCCAACAATCGGTTGCACAGGACAATTTTTCCGCTGCTTTGCAGCTATAAAAATGAGTATAAGTACGAGCGTTAGGCCATGAATGGCGCATCTGCGAATTGAAGCGCCTTGTATCACCGCCCGTTGATCAATTCGACAAAGCAAAGCAGCCACTTACCGATGGTGAGCGAATTTTTTTTTGATTTGGTTAAAAAGCCGCGATTGATGGGCGGCAAGCCCTTAGTTATCTGCCGGTTTCTTGTAACAGATTTTGGGTGTTTGAGGAGGGTTCCCATAAGTAACGCGGCTTTAGATTTATCTGATACATCTCCTGTAATACCAGCCTTTTTTTCAAACAGCTCTGGTCAAGATCCAGCGATTTGAGGGCTCCAAAATGAGACCGTTTTTCCAAGCAAAATTTACTAGTAGCTGTAATGATGAATCCCGGTTACTGGATTCAATTAGTCTGGATTTGAATCTATGAAAGCGCGAGCTGAGCAGGGTGGTGCAGTGGCTCAATCCTATCTTGGAATTATGTATTCCATGGGCGACGGCGTCGCTCAGAATGACATCGAAGCGGTGAAGTGGGCTCGACTTGCTGCTGAGCAAGGGTTTGCAGGCGCTCAATACCTTCTTGGAGTCATGTACGCAAATGGCGAAGGCGTCACACAAAGCGACTTAAAAGCATATGTATGGTGCTCGGTCGCTGCTGCTCAGGGGCATGCAGAGGCTGCTGAAGCTCGTGATGGAAGCAGAGATCAACTATCGCAATCAGCACTGGAGCAAGCACAAGCGTTGGCAGCACGATGCCTTGAGTCTGGATTTAAGGCTTGCGATTAGAACAGACCTCTCTGTTCACATGGCGGGCATGCGTGGTGTTGGACGTACCAAACTGCTTTCGCGCACCCTGCGGCCGCCAGCGTCGGGAAGTTTACGCGGTCATCAACAACAATGGCGTCATCATTCGGCACTATTGGATTGATCACCACTGTCAACGGCGGCAATTCAATGAAGGAAAAAAATTTCAATCAGATCCCCAGCGATCTCTCGCTAGAAAATTTGGTACCGGAGGTCTCGCCCATCTAGCAGTATTATGCTGTAACATGAAGTATCACTAAGTTATTAAAAACAAAGAATTATAGTTTGCCTTTGTGCCATCTTGTAACATGCCGTATACTCCAATTTCATTATTTATGTTGGGTGCTATGTTGGAATCAGTTTTCGATTTCAGAGTGGAACCCGAACCGGAGCAACGCGCAATGCCTAAAAAAGCCTCTGAACTTTCCGCTGCCGACATCCGTCGACTCACACATGGTTTTGTGCAGGGTAAGCATGAGCATCACCAGCCCGTAATAAACAAAGCGGGTACACCCTGCAAAGTGCTTCATGCCGTCGGTGGAGTGTCCGGGTTGCTGTTGCAATGTACGCCACCATTGAGCGTAGACACTGAGGGCGCTCGTTCGTGGGTGCTGCGCGTCAAGATCGGTGACAAGCGCCGTGATATAGGTTTGGGAGGGTTCCCTGATGTATCGCTATCACAGGCGCGAGAGGCTGCCAGAATTGAAAAGGAAAAGATCAGGCAAGGCATTGATCCTGTTATTGCGCGCAAGGCTGCGCGCTCGGCAACGATCAGGGAGCAGGAAAAAGCTGTTACCTTCAAGGAGCTTGCGGATTTATACATCGAGCGCAAGTCAAAGGAATACAAAGAAGGTTCTCGGTTGAAGCAGACGCAAAAGCTGACCCAGCAGATCAAAAGCTATGCGCTGCCGCACATCGGTAAGATGATCGTCTCAGACATTGAGATGAGCCACATCGTTAAGATGCTGACGCCGATATGGGAGACCAAGACAGAGACCGCTACTCGCGTCCGACTTCATGTTGAAAAGATCATTGATATTGCTATTGCAGACAAAAAACGATCAGAGGTAAACCCGGCAAAATGGACAGGTATGCTGGAACATAGCTCATTGCCCAGACCCGGCAAGGTATCCAAGGTGCAACACCACAAGGCGCTTGCTGTGACTGCGCTACCTAACTTCTGGGCGCAGTTGGGGCAGGCCAGTGGGATGGGTGCAAGGGTGCTGCGATTTATCATCTTGACTGCTGCAAGGTCTGGCGAGGCCAGAGGTGCCACATGGGATGAGATCGACCTGAAGGCAAAAACCTGGACGATACCGGCTGGCAGGATGAAAGCAGATAAAGATCATGTTGTGCCGCTGTGTGATGAGCTTATTACGCTCTTGAAGGAGACGCCGCGCATGAGCGATTACGTCTTTACCGGCGGTCGTGGCGGTCAAATATCTGATGTGATGGTCTCTAAGGTTCCCAAGACACTTGGCCATGATGTTACAGCGCACGGCTTCCGTTCGACATTTAAAGACTGGGCAAGGCTGCACACCTCATACGCCGATGAAGTCAGCGAGCTTGCTCTAGCGCACGTCCACGATGACAAGACCCGCGCAGCTTATGCCCGTGACGGTTTGCTTGATAAGCGTCGTTTACTAATGAAAGACTGGGCGCAGTATTGCTGTCACGGCGAGGCGAAAACAGACAGCAGTAACGTTGTCAGAATTGGAACGAAAATTTGAACTTGTTACATTCGGCAAACTGCCGTATCATTACTGATGATACGTAAATAAATGCAGCTAGTTCTAGAGTAATTTTCCAAGCTATTCTAATGCTGGGCATTAGATATGGTGACCGACAGAGTCGGCAGTAGTCTGGGAAAACTGGATAGTTCTTAAAAGTGGCAGGGCCGCTGGCTATGCGAAATCATTAATTTGATCGCAGCCGGTGGCCCTTTTTTTTTGGTCTCCGCTGCCGGAGCCTAAAATGACCAACCACAAACTGTATTTGAGCGATAAAGACCTTTCTGAGCGATACGCTGTTACCCGCATTACTGTATGGCGCTGGGCGCGGGAGGGAATCCTTCCAAAACCGATAAAGTTATCAGTAAACACTACTCGGTGGCGCTTGTCAGACCTTGAAAGCTTTGAAGCTACAAGGGAGGGTAAGCAATGACAAACGCCCCGACCACCGACCAAAGCAGACAGGGCGTTACAAGCAACGAAGAAAAACAGAATATCACAAAGCCAAGCTTACGGTCTGCAATCAACGCAAAGTCCCGCGAGTACATCTATTGCTCATTAACAGGCACTGGAAGCTGGCGATTACAGGTAGAAAACTGCACATCAATTTCATGCCCGCTTTACAGCGTAAGAACTAAGCCTGCCAGATACATGGCTCAGCGCATAAACGCGCTGGAAAATCCAGAAATAGGCCATAACGCCGCTGTTTCAGACATTGAGAAGGTGGTGGGATGACTGCACTTAACTTATGCATCGGGCAAGATGGCCGAGTATTAGAAAATCCTGCCGAACGGTGGGCAGTTTTTACCCTTTATAGCGGTATCACGAACGCAAGCCCTGCGCGTTACATCGACCTGCCTGAATTGGTAAAAATGGCCGCTTCTCCAACTACCGGCCCGAAGAATATCG
>CAIRGS010000267.1 GCA_903878125.1 uncultured Nitrosomonadales bacterium
TACCAGCTTGTTGCAGAATCTGGTTACGGGTCAGTTGTGCAGTTTCTGCCGCAAAGTCTGCATCTAAAATCCGGCTACGTGAAGAAGAAAGGTTCTCTGACGATGCAGACAGACTGGACACCACGCTGGCAAAGCGGTTTTGCAAAGCACCCATGCTGCCGCGTATCGTGCTGATCTGACTTAGCGCACCGTCAATCAGCGAAATCGCACTATTTGCACCTGCGATCGTCGAAATATCCACAGTGTTGATTGCAGTCAGGCCAACATTGGCTGCACTCAAGCCCGCAGCAGCGGGAGATGTTCCGCCTATGCTGAACGTGTGGGCAGAGTTAAGTGACAACGTGCCCATGGTGCTGCTGCTGGCATAGACCCCACTGACGCCCACGGTATCAACGCTGGCCACTGCACCTGCAGTACCGAGGGTTACCGGTTCCGTTGGTACCGCACCGACGCCAGCGGCGCCGTACAGAGTGTTGGTCACGGTAACTGCACCAGCGGCCCTGAAGGTCAATCCCACCGTGCCATTGCCCGCAGCCTGTTGGGCGGAGATAGCCGAGGCGAGGTTGGTGGCCGTTAAAACGTCATCAGCGGCTGCATCGGCACCGCCGGTACCTAGTTTTACCTGGATGTTGCCTGCGGTAGCCACAGCGACCGCGTTGTTCTGCGTGAATTCGTAAGTAAGGCCACCGATTTTCAGGGTGTCGCCAATCGCAACCCCCGCACCTGCTGTACCTTGTGCCCATGAACCCGCATTGGAGGTTGCCGATGCGGAAGCCAAGCCGTCTGAAACCGCAGTCGATTTCACATTGCTCTTTGCGGTTAGAATCGCGTCAGTTGTCGCACCTGAAATGGTGAATGCGTTTGTCACCGTGCCGTTCATGCCGAGCGCGGCTCTGACATTGGCTCCTTGGGTATTAGCCACAGCACTGATTTGGATGTTGGTAGCACTGTTGGCGCCAGCGCTATAGGTGAAAGTAACGCCGGCCACAGTCAATGTGTCGGAGGCAATGGATGCGGCAGTTGACGTATGAGTAAGTACTTGGCGGGCACCTGAGCCAACGGTGATGACACTGTTGCCAAATGTTTTCGCGGCACTCGCCATTTCCAGACCGGTGGCATTCTCCACACGGGTAGCACCGTCAGCCGTTGTGGCTGCATTGGTGGTGATGTCGATTGTTTTGCCGGTGCTGGAAGTGAGTGTCAGTGCGCCAGTACCGCCATTGGCCACTGCTGTAACGCCGGTTTGGGTCGACACCGCATTGATCGCGGCAGCGACGTTGCTACCCTGTGTCGCGACATTGCTGGAACCTGCAACCGCACCAACGCTTACGCCATTGATGACCAAGTCGCCGGATTGCAGCGATTGATTGCGTAGCAAGGGATTGGAGACAGAGCTGGACACTACAGTGGATGCTGAGGAACTGACACCAGTTTGGTTCGTTGCCCCGTTGATGGCAGAAGCAATTGCTTCGGCTGAACCGGAGGATGAGCTACCCACATCAACGCCGTTTATTATTAATTGACCCGCTGTGAGTGCAGTTCCGCTTACTGCCGAAATACTGTTACTGGCGACTTGGTAAGAGCCAAGCGCCGATGTTTGTGAGTTGCCTGTGCTGGCTGTAATAGTTTGATTGGCGTTTGCACCGACCTGGAACTGGGCTGCAGTGAATGTACCATCAAGTATGTTCTGACCGTTGAATTGGGAAGTGGTCGCTACACGCTGTATTTCAGCGAGTAATTGTGCCACTTCAGCGTTTAGCGAAGTGCGGTCAGATGCAGAATTGGTCGAATTGGCAGATTGAATAGCCAGCTCGCGGATACGTTGCAGGTTGTTTCCAACCTCGGCCAATCCACCTTCAGCGGTTTGAGCCAAAGAGACGCCGTCGTTGGCATTACGTGAAGCTTGGTTGAGGCCACGGATTTGTGATGTCATCCGTTCGGTAATCGCCATACCCGCTACATCGTCTTTGGCACTGTTGATGCGCAGGCCGGAAGATAAGCGTTGTAAAGAGGTTTGTAGTGCGCTTTGTGAAGAGTTCAGGTTGCGTTGAGCATTCAGGGATGCAACGTTGGTATTAATAACTGCAGGCATATGGATACTCTGTTAACTGGTTTTTTTCGGCATAGTTGCCGTTTATTTGGGTTTGCCTTGTTTCGCCAGGCTAATCAACTGTAATCAGACAAGCTATCGACAAGTGCGGAAAATACTTTACGGAGGAGGAGCTCTTTGAAAACCGCTACTGGTTATTTAAATCCGAGTGATTGCCTGGCTGTAATCTGAATGTGACTCTATGCATTACTATGTTCAAAATTTCCCCGCCATATCTGATTTGCTTTGGTCACCTGTCTTAAGCAAGACCCAAACAGCACCGCTACCTCCAGCATTTTGCGGCGCTTCGCAAAATGCCAGCACTTCGGAATATTGAGCCAACCAATGGCGCACACGGCTTTTCAGTACACCTTCCTTACCGCCTGTTTGCCATCCTTTGCCGTGTATCACGCACACAAAACGTTGACCATGCTGTATCGCATCGCTCAAGAATTCAAGCAACATCTTACGTGCCGCATCACTTTGGAAACCATGTAAATCCAGGATGTCCTGCATCGGCCATCGGCCGCGCCTCAAATTGCGCAGGGTCAAGCGCGACATACCGGAACGCAGAAACTCGGTTGGAACATCACCCCAGGCATCATTGTCGGACAGCTTATCCTCAATAAATAAGTTGGTGGAAATTGCAGTGCTACGTGTCGGTGCGCGACGTAATGGTTGAGCCAAGGGGATACGATTGGATGTTGGCAATGGAATAACACCGCCCAGTGCCTGCTGAAATAAGTCCGAATTAACAGGCGCAGGCTGATCCTTCTTTTTCTTCATTGCTCCTTCAATGAACTCTGTGTGCTTAAATATTTATCCGCATCCAATGCAGCCATACATCCCGTAGCGGCGCTGGTTACCGCTTGGCGGTAAATATGGTCCTGTACATCACCCGCAGCAAATACGCCGGATATGCTAGTGGCTGTAGCGTTTCCATTTAGTCCGCCGCGCGTGATGATGTAGCCATTTTCCATTTCCAACTGACCGGTGAAAATGTCAGTATTCGGTTTATGGCCGATAGCTATGAATACACCGGTCAGCAATATGTCCTGCGTGTTACCGGATTGCACATGTTTGAGACGAATCCCAGTCACACCACTGTCGTCGCCTAACACTTCATCCATTACTTGATGCAATTGCAGCGTAATTTTTCCTTGCTTAACCTGCTCCATCAAGTGATCCATTGTAATGCGCTCAGCGCGGAAGCTATCGCGCCTGTGTACGAGTGTGACATGGCGCGCAATGTTGGAAAGATACAACGCCTCTTCCACTGCCGTGTTGCCCCCCCCAATTACCGCCACATCCTGCCCGCGATAAAAGAAACCGTCGCAGGTGGCGCAAGCGGACACACCCTTACCCATGAATTTTTCTTCAGAAGGCAAACCCAGATACTGTGCCGAAGCACCAGTGGCAATAATAAGTGCATCGCAAGTGTAACTACCCGCATCGCCAGTCAAAGTGAACGGTTTCTGTTGTAACTTGACAGTATGAATGTGGTCAAAAATAATTTGCGTATCAAAGCGCTCCGCATGTTGCTGAAAGCGTGTCATCAACTCGGGGCCTTGCACACCCATCACATCGGCGGGCCAGTTGTCCACATCGGTAGTGGTCATCAGTTGGCCACCCTGCGCCATGCCGGTGATTAACATGGGCTTAAGGTTGGCACGCGCAGCATAGACTGCGGAGGAATAGCCAGCCGGACCTGAGCCAAGAATGATTAAACGGTGATGCTGTGTTGGTTTTTCCATAAAAATATAATTCTCTAGTTCAATGCAATCGGGGAGTGAAATTTAACAGTGGTGCATCTGTTTGTCGAGGGTAAAATACAGTTAGGTCGAATACAAACATGTAGCCCGCAAATAAACTGTCTCGACTTGTGGTACTTGATATGTCCGGTTTAACTTAGCCCTTGGTCTGTTGAACTCCACCATCTCGAATCGGTCTCATTATTACAAAAAGGGTAGAATACAACCGATATGATGACTTGGCTTCTTTCCGCTCTGCTACTACTTTCTATTCCAAGCGTGGGCGCGATGGAGCTGCCCGGCATTCCCGTATTCATAGACGAAATGGTATTTAAACACCAGTTCAAGCGTGACGATCTGGAGCAGATGTTTCAGCGCGCGCAATACCGCCAAGCGGTCATCAATGCCATATCCGCGCCGACTACTATCAAACCTTGGCCACAATACCGGGCCGCTTTCACCAATACCAAGCACATAAGTGATGGACTAAAGTTTTGGCAAAACCATATGAACGCACTGCAACGTGCTGAGAAGGAATATGGTGTGCCGCAGGAAATGATCGTCGCGGTGATTGGTGTGGAAACCAATTACGGTCGCAACACAGGCAAGTTCAATATATTGGATGCACTTACCACCTTAGCGTTTGACTATCCCCGCCGTGCCGATTTTTTTCGTAACGAATTGGAGCAATACCTACTACTGGCACGCGAACAAAAATTTGAACCATTCAAAAAACAAGGCTCCTATGCAGGCGCATTGGGCATTCCGCAATTCATGCCGAGCAGTTACCGAAAACATGCAGTGGATTTTAACAACGATGGAGCAGTTAATTTATTCAATGACTCGGAGGACTCCATCGGTAGCGTGGCAAATTATTTCAAAAAATATGGCTGGCAGAGTGGCGAACCTGTGGCCGCTCGTGTCAAGTTAAACGAAATGACTGAATTAAACATCAAAGAAACGCACAGCATGGCAACTTGGGCTGAGATGGGAGTGAGTCCAATGGAGCAAATCGCAGACCTGAATTCTGCATGGCTGCTGGATTTTACAGTCCCCGAGGGCAAGGAATTCTGGCTGGCATTTAAAAATTTTCAAGTCATCATGCTTTACAACAACAACATCTTCTACGCTATGTCAGTGCACCAACTTGCCGATGCTCTCCACAATGCACGAACAATTAATTAAATAAATTCAAATAGTTATATAGTAAACAATGGGTTTTTTTGTAACCGCTGATACTGCTGGAACAGAGGGTGGACTTGCTGCCACCGCTTTAGGACGCTTTCGGCACAATCCAAAATCATTCCTGAAGTTGATTCTGCTCGGATTTACACTTGTTGGTCTGCCGCTTATTGTTGCGCTTATTAATAGCGCAATATCCATCGACCGTTTGGCAGACCAAAGTCGCAAGGCTGTATATCAGGCAGTTCAAATCACACTGGCCAGCCATGCTTTAACAAACGAAATTAATTTAATGGAACGAAGCGTGCGACAGACGCTTATTCTTGGTGATGAATCCTTGCTAGAGGGATATTTTCAAGCACACACAAAATTCGTGAAAACAGTCACAAACCTTTTCCAACTCTCATCACGCACCGAGCATAAGCAGATGTTGGAGCAGATGCAATCGCTGGAAGTCGCGCTTTTTAAAAAGGTATCGACTGCTAGCCAATATCCACATACACTAAATGGGCTGGTTCAAGGCTTCGCTCCGCTGCTGGATTCGGCACGCAGCTTTTCTGCCGTCGGTTATGCATTGATAGAACTAGAGGTAGATGAAATGCAGAATATGGCGGGGCATGCACACGCCGTTATGGTTTGGGAGTTGTTTGCTTTGATCCCATTCGCTATTATGTTGGCACTTGGGTTCTCTGTGTTGATTACACGTCCAATTCGTCAAATTGATGAAGCTATCCGAAACATGGGACAGGGTGAGTTATCGAAAATAGTACGTGTCGATGGCCCACAGGATTTAATGTACCTTGGCGAACGCCTTGATTGGATGCGTCGGCGCTTGCTTAAACTGGAAGAGCAAAAATCCAAATTTCTGCAACACGTTTCTCACGAGCTCAAAACACCCCTCACCTCAATGCGCGAAGGTGCTGACTTACTTGTTGAAGGCGTGGCTGGGGAGCTAACCGTAAAACAACAGCAGATCGCAAAAATCCTTCGTAGCAACAGCATACAATTGCAAAAACGTATCGAAGATTTATTAAGTTATGTCGCATTGGAAACCGAGAAATCTGCGCTTATTAAACACCAAACAAATTTATCGAGCATTTTGAATGTTGTATTGCAAGATCAGAACCTTGCCATTATGAATAAAAACCTGAATATCGATCTAGCTTGCACGGAGTTGATGATCGATTGTGACGAACAAAAAGTCAGAATCATAATTGACAACCTTTTATCAAATGCCGTGAAATTTTCCCCACTCGGCGGCCGCATCAAAATATGGACAAACAAGGTGGACGATTCAGTACAACTGGACATAATGGATACCGGTTCAGGCATAGACAAAATTGACCAAGAGAAAGTATTTGAGCCATTTTACCAGGGGCGAAGAAGGCCCGAAAGTCACGTTAAGGGAACGGGATTAGGGCTATCCATTGCGCGTGAGTATGCACTTTCTCATGGTGGCAATGTTGATCTAATGCAACAAAAAATTGGGGCGGGTGCACATTTCCGCCTTACCTTGCCTATGCATGATCCAGAAAGTTTCTCATGAGCATTACCCCAAAGAAGTCATGGGGTTTAATTGCAATGACATTAATAATTCTGAACGCCTGTTCAACCATACCAAACCAACGAAACCAACCGAGCCAACCACCTATAGTAATGTTGCCTCCTCAACCGCTTGCTATCGCACCCAGCCAACTGGAAGTATTAATGCAATATTACGATAACATCCGAAAAATGCACGTAACAGAACTGGTTAAAGAACATGACAAGGCGAAACAAAATTTAATATTATCCAGGGGCTACAGTGCTCGAGCAGAGTTGGCATTACTCCTTATATTGCCCAATACATCCTTCCGCGATACTAGTGCTGCACTTAATCTACTTAATGAATGGCCGAAGGATGCGCAATTGTCGACCAGCATGCGTAGCTTCAAACATTTACTGTCAGTGCTAATTGCTGAACATCAGCGTATTAACAGCAGCGTGAATGAGCTATCGCAAAAGTTGAAAGAAGAGCAAAAATATTCTGAAATTTTAAAAAGTCAGATTGATAACATCAAGAGTATGGAAAAAAATCTTATCCTTAGGGATAAGCCTTGAGTACAATGCAAAAATGACTGAATCTAATCCAAAAATCCTTATAGTTGACGATGATACAGACCTGCTTGAACTGCTGTCCATTCGTTTAACGGCCGCAGGATATAAAACGGAATTGGCGCAAAGCGCCGAGATAGCTCTTAATTATTTAGACGTGTCACGTCCGCAACTGGTTATTAGCGATATGCAAATGAGTGGCATGGATGGAATGAAACTGTTCGAACATATTCACCGCACCACGCCTACTTTACCAGTAATCATCCTGACGGCACATGGCACCATACCTGATGCCGTTGCCGCGACGCAGCGAGGTGTATTCGGCTACCTGACCAAACCTTTCGATAGTAAAATTCTGCTGGCCCAAGTTGTTCAGGCTCTCAGACTGACCCCTGGCACTGCGCTCCAAAAAGATGAATCCCAAGCATCGTGGCGCAAAGATATCATCACCCAAAGCGCTGTGATGGAGGATATTCTCGCGAAAGCAGAGCTCGTCGCAAAAGGCGACGCTAGCGTGCTTATTTACGGAGAAAGTGGTGCCGGCAAGGAATTGTTTGCCCATGCCATTCATGATGCATCTAAGCGCCATCACCAACCGTTTATAGCCGTCAATTGTGCTGCAATTCCCGAACAGTTATTGGAATCAGAATTGTTTGGGCACGTCAAAGGAGCGTTTACCGGCGCGGTTCGAGATCACAAGGGTTTGTTTCAATTGGCAGAGGGGGGGACGCTTCTTCTTGATGAAATTGGCGACATGCCGCTTCCGCTCCAGGTCAAGTTATTACGAGTTCTCCAAGAAAGACAAGTACGCCCTGTAGGATCAGCGCAGACAATTCCGGTAGATGTACGCATTATTTCTGCTACCCACCGCGACCTTCTGGCTGAAATCGGTACAGGCGGTTTTCGCGAAGATCTCTATTATCGGCTAAAAGTTGTAGCGCTTACAATTCCAGAATTGTCACAACGGCGTGAAGATATCCCTATGTTGACAAACCATTTTCTCAGTTTGCTTTGCGCAAAATACGACAAAGAGATTAATGGATTTTCTCCTGATGCAATGGAAATGCTGGTACGCGCCTCTTGGCCTGGTAACGTGCGACAACTGATGAATATTGTCGAACAATGCGTTGTCTTAAGCACTGCCCCACTCATTTCTCCCGTGCTGGTAAACGATGCCATGCAAAAAGGAGAAGAAGAAGTGTTAGTTTCGTTCGAAGATGCACGCAGGCATTTCGAAAGAGAATATCTGGTACGTGTACTAAAAATTACGGTAGGTAATGTGACCAAAGCTGCGGGTTTAGCCAAACGCAACCGAACTGAGTTCTATAAATTACTCCAGAGACATCAGATCGATCCCTCCATTTTTAAACAGTCACAAAATTAATTAGCTAAACGCCCGGTATTTCATCAGGCGGATTCAACTCTGAAGTGCAACTTTTGTAAGCGAATTTAGGTGGCGAGCTGCGTTAACATCGAGCCACTTAAACGACCAAGTAAAAGGAACACAGATGAAGCAATA
>CAIRGS010000268.1 GCA_903878125.1 uncultured Nitrosomonadales bacterium
ACTTGTTCTGGAGCCACAAATTGCCAGAAACAGCGATTCATTTATTAAAAAAGGACTTCAGTTACTGGTGGATGGCAACAGTGCGGAAAAAATTCGAGAAGTACTTGAGATAGATAATCATACGTATGAACAATTGCGATTCCAGTCTGCTCGTATATGGGAATCAGCAGCAGGTTATGCGCCGACTATCGGCATTTTAGGCGCTGTGCTTGGGTTGATTCACGTCATGCAAAGTCTTGGTGAACCTTCAAAACTGGGAGCAGGTATTGCAGTTGCGTTTATTTCAACCATTTACGGTGTGGCGCTTGCGAATCTGGTTTTTTTGCCCATGGCCAATAAATTGAAAATATTGATTCTGCAACAGATAGTAATGCGAGAAATATTGGTAGATGGACTGATAGCTATCGCTAGTGGCGAGAGTCCGCGTTTCATCGAGAGCAAGTTGCAGGGATTTATTCCTTAATCCATGATGCGCCGGGTAAGACATAAAGAACGTGAGGACCATGATCGTTGGCTGATCTCATATGCCGATTTTATCACGCTGCTATTTGCTTTCTTTGTAGTGATGTATGCAATTTCTTCGGTAAATGAAAGCAAGTATCAAATGTTCAGTGCCTCATTGACTTCCGCATTTGGTAATCAAACAGTCAAATCAGCAGCAATTATTCCAACCAACGAGCAGGACTTATTGCTGAAATCTCTGGTGGATAGGAGGAACGCCAAGTTAGCCGAACAACAGCAGGAAGCGTTGCAGGATATCACCAAAAATATCAATCAAGTCATGAACGCATTTGTAAAAAATGGCGAAGTCAGTGTGATGCAGACCAATCGCGGCTTAGCGATCGAAATTAATGCCAGTGCGCTATTCAATCCGGGGGATGCCGTAATTCAAGGCGGCGCAATAAATATTTTTGCCGAAGTAGCGAAGGTACTGGAGCAGGTCGATCTGGCCATTGAGGTCGAAGGACATACCGATGACATCCCTATCAACACTCAGAAGTTTCCATCCAATTGGGAGTTGTCCTCGGCACGTGCCAGTAGCGTAGTGCGCTTATTTATCGAGCATGGGATAAAGTCAGGACACCTGAAAGCGATAGGATCCGCCGCCAACGATCCAGTTATATCCAATGATACGGCGGATGGACGGGCGCGAAACCGCCGAATTACGGTGACAATATTGTCACCTGCATTTGACAGAACAACCCAAACGCCTAAAAAGTCGACCATCAAATAATACGAAACATCTTTCCCGCACTCATCATGAAGGTGGAGCCGGCTCCAATGGATACCCCCTATAGAAACTGCCGGCTTATTGCTGCGCGCACATAACCACACCCTCGTTGTTCCAACCACGTGCTTCTACCTGTTGTATGGCGGCAAGGCTGCTGGTGATGCTGTGGTTGGAGTCGACGCCTCGAGCGAACCCATTGTTATAGGCGCGGTAGACCGGCACAGTCCCGCTAAGACAAGAACCATTGGTCGGCGGGGTAGAGACAAAATCCAGGCTCTCGAAATTCCAGCTCTTTATGGTGAGTTTGCGCGGATCTCCCGTAGGGATTTGTTGATCTTTCAGCCCTTGGCATTCCGCCGAATCCACCGTATAGAAATGTGAGTTTGGCCCGGGTGATTGGCTACCATAGAAGCGACAGACGGGGGTGTTACCGCCCGACTTGAAGGTATATCCAGTGCGACTCCAGCCTGGCCCCGCGCTCCCGCTGTCGATTGCCGCTGCTTCGCTTGAGCTGGCGGTGATAAAGTAGTGATCGAGATTGGTATTGTAAAACTCGATCACATTTGCTGAGGTTGCTGGAGCAGAAGCTCTGGTCACCACTAAAGTAACATCATCTACATAAAAATCGGTTGGCAAATCCGAATCAGTCGTTGCAACGAATTTAATCCTGATTGTTTGCCCCTTGTAACCACCCAGGTTGCATCCGGCACTTTGAATCCAGTCCGTTGTTGCATTAAGGTTCGATACAGGGGGACAGAAGGCATAGGTATTTGCGGTAGGCGGGCTAAAAATCCTGATTTCCATGGAATCAAATACCGTGGCGCTCGATGTTTCAAAGGTATCAATCCAATAATAATATTTTAATATGGCACCTTGTGCATCTGCTGGAATCGTCACATCCTGGTAAAGTTTATCTACACAATTGTTATAACCACACAGCCATGCATACCAATTATTGGTAGTGGTGGGATTCAGATAGGCGGTGATCACCGGATAACCATTCGCAGTTTGCTCAGTCCATGAGACTGGCCCGCTTTCGAATCCGGAATTAAGAAGGATGTTCGCAACCGCGCCTACGGAACCCGATTGGGTCACGGAGTAAGTCTTTCCTGCAACAGTCAAAGTTCCCGTGCGGGAACTAGTGTTGGAATTTTCTTGAAGAGCATAACTGACTGTACCGTTGCCACTACCGCTATTGCCCGACGTGACAGTTAGCCAACTTGCACTGCTGGTGCTGCTCGCGGCAGTCCACGTACATCCAGCACCCGTTGTAACTGCAATGCTTCCGGTTGAACTGTTTGATCCAAACGATTTGCTGCTCTCAGAAATAGCGTAGGTACATGACGTGGATACTCCAATCGCCATCTGCAAATTAAGGCGGGGTTTGGTAATGCCGTTTTTGCTGTCTGTCACCATCACACCGTTCGTCAGACGAGCTACGGTTTGATCCAAGGTTTCACTCGGGAACGCAGCGCGCAACACTGCCACTGCTCCAGCAACATGAGGCGAAGCTTGAGATGTACCGCTTTCAGCTATCCCTGCCGCCGATATCCAGGTACCTGGGGCAAGAAGCGTAAGGAAAGAAACACTGTTGGAAAAACAGGTGACCTTGTCGGCAGCTGTGGTGGCGTCTGTGCATTGTGCTCCTTTCGAATTGTATTGCCCCACTTGTGAGTCATAAACGGCACCGACTGAAACAACACCTGAAGTGGCAGCTGGCTGGCTTAAAGCATTTGTGTATCCATTATTCCCGGCCGCAGCAACGGTCAATACACCAACCGCTCGGGCACCCTGAACCGCAACGTAATAGGGGTCACCAGTCACGGGCGACGTGAATCCATTTTTGCTACCTATACTTAAGGCTACGCTGATTAAGTCCACCGATCTCACAGGTCGCGCGTTATAACCGTAGTAGACAATCATGGTGTACGGCAATGAAACAACAGACTCTGGCGATGGCGGCGAAATACGAAACTGGATTTGAACAGCACCGCAGGCCGACACGGCGCGACGAATTCCTGGACACGATGAACCGCATCGTG
>CAIRGS010000269.1 GCA_903878125.1 uncultured Nitrosomonadales bacterium
ACCCCGCTCGACCTGCTTTATCTCGGTGGTGCAATCGCCCTGATTGGCGCATCGTTGTACCTGACCCACAAGGCGGAAGACCACGGAAAAGACAGCAAGCACCTTGGAGATTGATTCGTGAAATGCCTGATCCTGTGTCCCATAGTCCTCTGTGCGATTGATGAGCCTCATCAAATTCGACCATGATCACTTCATGCTAAAGACACCGCCTTTCTCTGGCGGCGAGCAGGGCTATTTCGACTACACGTTCCTGGCAGGTTGATGAATATGAATACAGACTATTGGTGCGAGCGTTGGGCCAAAAGTGAAACTGGTTTCCATCAGAATGAAATCAACCCGCACTTGCAGCAATTCTGGCCTGAACTAAACCTTGCGTCGGGCAGTCGCGTGTTCGTGCCACTTTGCGGCAAGAGCCGCGACATGCTTTGGTTGCAAGGGCAAGGCCATGAAGTGGTTGGCGTGGAAGTCTGTCCATTGGCAGTCGAGGCATTCTTTGCCGAAAACGGCCTGCACGCGTCAGTTACAAATCACGGCGCCTTCAGCCGCTACCAGACAGAAGGGCTCCGGCTTTACTGCGGTGATTTTTTTCAGTTGACATCAGAGGATATGGCCGGGGTGAGCGCTGTTTTCGACCGCGCCTCGCTCATCGCACTACCCCCATCGATGCGCAGTGCCTACGCAGCCCACATGCAGACCATACTGGCACCCGGCGTAAATACGCTTTTGGTCACCTTCGATTACCCCCAACATGAAATGCAGGGGCCGCCTTTTAGCGTGAAGGAGCCGGAGGTAAGGGCGCTTTATGAGAAAACAGGCGAGGTACGGCTGTTGCATAGCGCGAACATTCTCGACAAGGAGCCACGCTTTCGCGACAAGGGGATAACCCAGTTGCAGGAAAAGGTTTTTCTTGTGATGCATAACTCGCGTTGAGCAGAATTTAACTGGCGAAGTATTTTGGGCTCTGGCGCGCAGCCAGGGACCCACGACCTCTTCCGATTACACCAAAATTTCCACCAGAATTACCACGCCAAGGAAAAACAAAGCGCCCGCCGCTATCCATTTGAGATTGCAGCCACACAACAGTTGTCCGCGCACCTGACGGATGACGGCAGCGATACCTTGTGCTGACAGACCGGTGTATGGCTGCCAGCTTGTGTCATCGCGCGGCAGCGCTTCCGAAAAGAGTGGCGTCTCGGCCCTGTGCAAATAATGCTGTGCGATTCCGGCGTTGCCTTCTGCATGGTCGAGCAATAACCGACGGCGCTGGGCTGGCGATTGCCAGGCCGCGATTGTGCTGCCATTTTCGGGCGCTACGCCTGAATTGAGCGCGGTCATCGCATCGAGTATCTGTGCACGGCGTACCAGCGGCCAGCAAAACCCTCTGCGCCGATGCAGATGCCGGATCAGCTCCACTTGATCGCGTCCCGGCGTGGCGTTGACCGACTCCCTGTCCGGCGTTGGCATCACCCAATCGGGTGAAATCGCTTGTTGCAAAGCATGCTCAAAAAAGTCGGCCACGATGCCACCTGGCATTGTGGCGTGCTCATAAGGACGCACCATCATCGCGTCTAAGCCGAATTCTGCCGTCCAGCAAGCCAGCAGACGGTGCGTATCCAGTCTGGGAGAAAAAGCATGCGCGAAGGTTTCAAACTCAATGGTCGGGTCGCTGCCGACTTTGACGTACTGAACGTAATGCGCGCCCAGCAGGTGATCCTGACGACGGACATATGCGACCACGACAGGCTGATACTGAAATGCCTGAGCCAGGCCAGACAGAATTTTCACCCCGGCCGCCAGGCATTCCATATTCAGATCAATCTGGTGCGCGGTTTGCATGTCGAATAAATCCTCGGCCGACACAATGATGGTATCGGCACTGATGCGGCGGCGTTCATTCTCAATCGCTTCAAACATGGCGCGCAAGCAATCGTAGGGACGACAATTAGCCCGTTGCCTGCGCCAAAAATGCCGTGCCGCGTCGGCCTGTCCGCAAGCATGCAAGGCTTCATGGCGCAGCAAGGCAAACAGGCGGTAGTGACTGATCTGGTAAGCATGCATTGTTTGATGCAGGGTTTGCTCGATAGGATACAAAATGCCGCGTTGCGCCAGGGCAGTACTGTGCAGGTGCAAAAACGACTGCAGCGCTTTCGATCCGGTTTTGTGCTGACCAATGTGAAAAATGATTTTTACTCTTGCGCCAGTCACAATTTCCGCCCAGATCCGATGATGCGTGGCGGCTGCATCACCGTGCATATGGTGATATCAACCAAGCCAGCGAGAATGATTTCGCGCACCGCTTGTTCCGAAAAACGGTAATAGTCGCCCGGAAAAAGATGCTCACCCAAGGTGACCGTGCCAGCACGTAGTACATCACTGTTGACGAGGCGCGCAAAGGCCTTCAGCAGCCATCCCGCTACCGGATTATTGCGCAGGAAAGATTGCGCGCCCATGCCCCTATAGCTGGGTACGCCGATCACAATCAGGCCGCCCGGTGCCGTGACCCGATGGATTTCGGCCAGCGTTTTCCAGAAACAAGGATCGTGCTCCAATGTGGCGTTGCAGAGCACGGCCTCGAATTGTCCGTCGACAAAATCGGGCATGTGATTGGCGTTGCCCTGAATGATCTGGCAATGCGCATCGACCACTGCCGGCGCAAGATTGATGCCGATGCGGTGCGAAGCCAGGCGCAGACAAGGCATGCACAGCAAGCTGTCCGGCCCGGCAACCGCACCCACTTCCAGCACGTCGCCTTTGATGGCGGCGGCGGAACAGATCGTCTCAAATACGCGGTACACATCAGGGGACATCGTTACGCCTTTCGCGGCTTTTGCCGCCTTGTTTTAAGCTTGGCATCCATCGATGCCTAAATAAGCGGGTCACGCTTGGCAGGTGGCGTAGGCAAACTGACAGCAGATGGCGGTTGAGTAACAGACGCGGGTCGGCCGACAGCAGCACCGCCAGCATTCTTAACGGAGCCAGCGGCCCATGCGCGGCGCGCCCCAAGGTTTGACCAAACAGATAAGCAAAGGTGCGCGCCTCATAACGGTTGAGTGGGCCTTCGATATGCGCCTTCGAGATTAAGCCGCGCTGCACTGCGGTCAGTGCGATCTGGCGAAAAATGCGTACATTGGCCGAAATTTTATTGAGCGGCACATGTCTGCAGGCGTTGGCGCCGTGCTGCACCCAGCAACCGGCAATGGTGTTCAACACCAGCACCTCGCCTTCCAGCGCAAGCCGCAGAAATGAATCCATATCGGACGAACTAATGTCGGCGGTATAACAGCCATTGGCGATAGCGGCGCAGCGATGATAGAGCGTGCCAAGATGGGTAAAAAATCCCGTTTCATAGACGAATTTGAGATACTGCGCGCCACTCATCAATTGCTCCGCGCCAATGATGGGCGGCAAAATATTGACGTCGGGACGGGTTCCGCTAAGGTAAGTTGCGCGGTGCCCGGCTTGGGCAAACACTACTGACCGCCCGGCATGACGCTGCAGCGCCTTCCATGCGTGGCTGATGAAATCGGCATCGGTCAGATAATCGTCCCCATCGAGCATCAGCACCCATTCACCCCGCGCGTGTTCGACCAGTGCGCGGCGGTAATTGGCGACCCGCCCCAGATTACGCTCATTGCAGATATAGCGAAAACGCGGATCACTGTCCCACTGCCGTGCCAAAACCGCAGTCTGATCGGTAGAGGCATCATCAATCACTAGCACTTCGAGTGACGCGAAATCCTGCATCAGCGCACTGCGAATTGCCTGCCCGATATATTGCGCCTGGTTATAGGTCGGGATCAGGATCGATACGATCGGCGCAGTGGGCGCGGCCACCTCAATTTGAGCGATCAGGCTGGCGCGCTCCTGTGCCGGATCAGAGACTGGCGGATCGCTGGCAAGCGCACAACGAAACTGCGCCCGCAAACTGCCATCAAGCAGCAAACGCGACAGCTCCGTTGCCATGGCCGACATCTCATTAGGCACAATTATTCCGGTGCGGCCATTATCGATCAGTTCATCAACACCATTCACATCGGTTACGATCACCGGGCAGCCCAGAGTCAGCGCCTCAATCACCACGGTTGGGCAGCCTTCGGAAGCTGAGAATAAGGCAAAAACAGTGCACTGCAGCATCCACGGCACAACGTTGCTGCGGACGCCGGACAAAAAGAAGACATCACTCATGCGCAGCGCCTCGATCTCGTCTTGCAGGCGTGCCTGCTCCGGCCCTTCGCCCAACACATACCAGTCGAAGTCGACGCCGTCCTGGCGCAGCCTATGGTGGATTCGGAGGCATTGCAAAATCTGTTTCTCGGTAGAAAGGCGCGCCACCGTCAGCACCACCGGGCGCTCGGATCCAAGCCACGGCGGGCCGGATATATCCCTCTCTACGTCCGCGTGCGCCTCAATACGTGCTAACCCCACCGGCGGGTGCAACACTTGCCACGGTCGCCGCGCCAGCATTGGGCACTGCTGCGCTATGTGCTGCCACAGGCGCGCAGAAACCGGCAACACCAGATCGGCCGACAGCAAGGTGCATTCGATGGCGCACCGTTCCGGCAATAAACGCTGTGGATATTGGGCCAAACGCTCATCGACCAAAAACAGCAATTTACGCCGCGCCTGCACCAGACTCATGGCCAGACAGGCGCGCCGACTGGGGAAAACCGATGTCGCCAGCAGCGCGTGATAGGCATGCTGAAACGGTGGCAATGCACGCGCAGCCATTACCAGATCAAGGCACCACAACGCATTGACGTCGGCTCTCCACGACTGCGCATCCAGCGTGAACACCGACACTTGCTGCGGCAATTGGCGTAACATCTCATCCGCACACGGCCCCGTCACCAGCAGGTCTATGTCATAGGCGGGCACAAGTCGCTGCATATGCCGCAGCGCCAAAAACGCCGCACCACCGGCCACAAATTCTTGCGCCAGGAATAAAATTCGATGCCGGGGCAGCGTATTAACTGTCACGCTCACAGCCCCCTGCGCACCTTGAAGCGCCATTCAATGAGCAGATCGCGCTGCGCCAGACCATTGTAGATGCCATGCAATCTCCTGAAACCCTGTTTCAATCTGCGCATGCTGGCGCGCCAGCTTGGCGCACAGCAGTCCGGTTGCTTCGCCGGCCCCGGTCTGATTAAAGGTGCGTTCCTGAATCATGTACAAACCATGTTCCAGAAAAATCGCCTGTTAATTTGCCTTCGGCGTACATGTTGCCTGCACCATCGCGGCTGACGAAATAACCATTTAAAAAATTAGGGCTTGGCAACATGCCGCCACGGCGAGTTAATACGTCACCATGGTGTTTAAGCACATTCTGTCATATGCAACTAACAAGAGCCCCCAATTTCTTGGGTTCTCCTTCGCAGTTTAGTTGCTACGAAAGAGACAATAAACCTACCATGCATGTACTGTTTTGGAACAGAC
>CAIRGS010000270.1 GCA_903878125.1 uncultured Nitrosomonadales bacterium
CCTGAAAATGTATCGCCAATGCTGTTTGCTAGGCGCGTCTATCAAGCGAAGATTGTTGAGTATTGCGATCTGCTCATACTTTTCCAATCTCCGTTCACGCTTAACGTCCCAGTTCGCAGGCAAGTATGTGGACGAAAAAGGAAGCTTCCCGATGGTCACATCCCAGTTTTCCGCACTCCACTTGATTGCCGAAGCCATGGCATGCATGTGACCCAACACTGTCGAAGGCGCATACAGCGTCCCATACTGGGATTTGGATTCAAGAACTTTGGACACATATTTTCTGACCCATGCTTTGCGAACCTCCCCAACGGTCACGTCACCGACTTTTCGAAGGATGGTTGGCAAGTTGCGTTTAACCCTGTCAGATGCCTCATTGCTTTCTGCAAATTCTTTAAGAACTGCGGAAAGGCTCTGGCTCATAAATCTCGTCCTTCGTTCGCCCTCAGTGAGAGTGGCAGCCAATGCCAAATCCTTCTCGTGCTTCTTTCGGGCTATTTCTTTGAATATCTGTCGGTCGTCTTCAATCGAGTCGATATATATTTGTGCGGCATCCCTTGTGTCGCAGGTTCTGACGAATGCCTTCCCGCCAGGAATTTTGACCATGGCTTGAAAACGAATGGTTCCGTCTTTGCGTGGTCGTTCGATGATGCTTCCCATTTTTTATTCTCCTTGTTATTGTTATGTTGTGATTGCTTTTGACAGCCGATGTGTCCCCACAAGCAATGGCGGGTGTGGTTTTTGCTTGGAATCTTTTTCTTTTCGTGCGCGATGCGACGCTGAAATCAAACTTTTACAGCGCTGAATTCCACGTGAACCGAACCATTGAAAAGCCAATGTTTACAAGGGTTTACGGCGGCGCTATATTGATTGTTTGGGGCTCTACTCCCTTCACGTAGCACCAAATCAAAGCACCAAACCATCAATCGATGTAATCTGTTCTCTCCCGCGAGCAACGCAATTCGCGTGATTCGCTGACCGAATGACATGGGTCTAGCTGTTGTTCTTGTCAATACAGTGATGGAGAGATGCCGTTCTGCGGTTGCCAATGAATGAAGCCTGAAATGAAGCTGTTTCTGGTCTCGGGTTGTCAATGGTTATGCGGCTTGCGGCTTGTGATTTCAGATCGATTTCGGCGTTGATCGCGAAGTCTTTTTTCTCCTCATTTGGGTGAATTCGTGGGCGTTGAAAATCAATGCTGAATCGTCTATCGACTCAGATTTACGATATGAATTTGTTCCGTCTGAGTCAATTGTTCAACGCTGAATAGAAATGCTACGGATGAATGGTCAACCAGAGCACCGAACCGAAAATGAAACTTCGGCACATAACATTTGGCGTGGCCTGAGCGCACGCCGCTCAGGCGTTTTACGCAGGATTCAGATTGGATTCAGCCGACCGTGGAGGCTGAGGAGATTCCAGAGAGCAGATTGCCGAACCCGCTCGGGTCCGGCAAATCGCGAGCACATCTATTTCTCTTTTCTATTTAATATCTATATAGATGTGGGTCCAGCGGCTGCACTTCCACCGCACTTGAGCAGCATTTCCACCGCGAAAACTTCAAGATCAGCATCACATCCACCGCAGATCAGCAGCACTTCCACCGCGCTTTGGATGAAACGCAGCACTTCCACCGCACTGTTTTCCTGCAATCAGCATCGATTCCACCGCATAGCTGAAGAAATGCTGCAAGGATATTGCCCGTGTATTGATGTTTCAGCGCACAGAAGACGCTCTTCTGATGTCAGAGCGGACGGCCTGCTCAAAAAAAGTTGTAGCAGGCCGATGGGGGGCGCGGTGGAAGTGATGCCGATTTAGAGCGCGAGTAGCTTGCGGGTTGGCGTCCTTGCCTTTACGTGCTGTGGTTGATCGAACTGTGGCAGTTCTGTGCCCTTCACAACCCGCAGAATCCATTTCTCGCTATCACGGCCCCTCTTGATGATTTCGAACTTGGCTATGAGCGTGGGAGCACTGGTTGCGAGTTCCCCCATTGCCTTGCGCAGCTTGACGACAAAGTTCTTGTTCTCACCTACGTAGCCGCACAAGTTCTTCAAGTAGGCGAGGTCTATATCTCGTGACTTGGTATGAGTTGAGTAGAAGTCGTGCAGCCATTGGGCCAATGGCATTGCAAGGCTGTTTCTTCGTTGCGAATTGAGCCGAAACTGCAAGCCGGTTGTCAGGGCTGGGCAAACAAAGTCAGGATTGAGGCGCAAGTAGCAATGACCGCCGCTCTTCACGGCTGTCGAGAGTATCGAACCCAATCCAGAGCATTGGCCTTTGATATCAAATGTGATTCTTGCCAAGGCAAGGCGTTGAAGGCACCCCCAAACTGATGCCAGCCCAGCGCCGCCCGTGTCTTTTTCACCGAGACGCCTGACGAAATCACGCAAAGAGACCTGAAATGCCTGTGACATATCGACGGACTCTTCTTTGGCGAGTTGAATCGCGATTTCCCAAACAGCCTTGTCCCGCATCGATAGCCTTGGACCAAGAACACGGATCGTGCTGTCCTGTGAAGGAATCTCGGTAATTTCGTCGAAGTTCGTTTCCGTCGCTTGGCTCGCGCGAAAAAGAGCGCTTCGCGACATGAATGCGGGGAAGTGATCGGGTTTCTCCTTGTTGGGAACCTCAACAAACGGCAAGCCGGTATCAGGCGTTGATGTGCTTGGAGTGACCGCTTCTTGAACTGAGATGTCCGGATCAAGTTGCAGAAGGGGCGCAGACACTGATTGATTTTGAAGTGCAAGCTTTTCCCTTTCCAAGCGCTCTGACTCGCGGCGATAGAAGTCACTCTCTTCCGCCATCAACTGTTTTTCGCGTTCAGCCCAATCCATATCGAAGCCCCTTTTATTCGCTCATAGATTCATGAGCGCGATTCAATAGCAATACAGTTCTCAAAAAATCGTGCGAATGTCAATACGTGTGAAAGCGCGCAATCTATTACCGCGTTTGCGCGCGATTGTTTTGCTTTTAATACTGATGATGGCGGGCGAGGCTGGACATTGCAGAGTGGGCAGTTGAGGTCGCTTCCCTTTCTGACCAGTGGGAATGGGATCAAGTTTTACTGTCCGCCTTATTGAAGGAATAAGGCGAATTCAAAAACAGGAGAGCACGATGGACAGGAACCGATTTCAATCAGCCGTGAGCAACACGCAATCCGATCAAAGCGGGGCGAGCAGGCAGGAGCGTTTTCAAGTTCTTTTGACTAGACATGGAATCGATACGGCCATGATTTCAATCCCAAAGGTGGCGAGAGTGCTGGGCTATGCACCTGCCACGCTGTATGGCTACATCAAGGCCGGTTCCTTCTTTCTGCCATACCGAGTCGTTCACGGTTCGCCAATGGTTGCGGCTGATGACTTTCTTGATTGGTGCAGTTCACGCGAAAGCGAAGTCTCCCCGCTGGTCCGTGAGAAAAAACAGGAGGAGGAATCAGAAGTCGATCTTCCCGAGAGCAGAGGTCGCCGTTCGGTTGATGAGCGCCGCGACGATGTCGAGAGGATTCGGGCGAAGATGGAAGCGCGAGCAAGTGCTCGAATGAGCACGACCGCTTAGAAGGCCGCGTTGTGGGGCAAAAAAAGAGCCGGGCAAGTCGCCCGGCTTTGCTTTACGGCATCGATCAGTTGATCAGATAGGTCCAGACCTCCCCCTGACCACTCCTTGAATGACAAGCGAACTGGGGTCTTCAATGACGATGGCCTTGAAGTCTGGATGGGCCGATTCGAGAACAACCTTGTTTGGGAAGACTCGCAGCCGCTTGACCACTTGACCTTCGCCGGGCAGGAAGGCCACAACGATGTCCCCGTCCTTGGGTTCGATGGATTTGTCCACGAGAACGATGTCGCCGTCGGTGATGTGGTCATTGGTCATCGACCATCCCGAGACCTTGATGGTGAAGACGTTTTCCCAATCTTGCTTTCCAAAGAGGTCTACGAGTGAAAGTGCGCGGCCTTGTCCAGCGCCGCTGCTCCATTGGGGGAAGCCTGCTGCGACACGGTCTTCGAAGAAGCAGATCGAATCCATTTTTGGGCAGTCATCGATAGGGAGGTCGATGATTGGAGCGGGCTTGGGCTGAGGTAGGAACTTAGCTCTGAGGCGCGCGCCCAAATCTTGGAACTCGGCGAGGATTTGTTCGCGGGTCTCTCCTGTGCGGGCGAGTTCGGCATCTATCTCCTCGTCGGTCATTTGAGGCATGGGGATGTAGCCCTCGGGCAGGGCGACGGGGCGCAGCTCGATGGTGCCGCCGGATGCGGATTGCTTTTGAATGGCTTTGGCCATGGTGTTCTCCTGTGAGGCGTTGTTCTTGTTGGGTTCGTTTGGGGTGGCGTGATCAGATCGCATTGATGTGCTCCTCGCGCCAGGCTTTCAGATGCTGGTGGACCCGTTGTCGGGCAGCTTTGATCGCGCTTTCTTTGATTTGGTAGACCTCGCGCATTTCCTCAGGGGTCATGTCCGACAACACTCCGGCTAGGACAAGCCTGCCAATGGGGTCATCATTCATGAGCTCGCGAATCGAGTCGGCGGCCTGTTGGCAAAGGTGGAATCGTTCATTGCGCATGGCAACCTCTTCGGCGGATTCAGCATAGAAACCACTGGCGCCGCCCGCTGTGCGGGTCAGGTCAGGATCAAATTGTTGAAGCGCTTCAAGAGATTCGTTTTGCGATGCGCTATCGGTTCGCGCGGCGTGCGCGATGCTTCGCGCCACGGTGTAAAGGCAGGCGACGAATGGGACGCCTTTGGCCCACTTGCGCTCGCCCGAGAGGAGGCGATACATCGCTTGATGCATCAAGTCCAGGGGGCAAGTGAAGGGCGTTCCGCCGATGAACTTCCCGAGGATGATCCGTAGTTGGATTTTGTCTCGGGGCAGCATGTTTTCGTAAGCGTCGAAGATGTCTTGGATTTCTTTCGGACTCATGTTTTTTCCTTGTGCATGGCTTTCTTTCATTGATGGGTGGAATTGGCGCACGCCGCTTCCTGATATCAATGGCTCCCGACTGGACAACTTCGACAACAAATATCGGCCATGCCCGACGGACGGCAAGTGGCCGACTTGGCGAGCCCAAGGCTTGAATTCGGCATGGCGAGGCTTGATTTGGTTTGATTCATGAATCCACATAAGCGCGCCCACCACACGGAATCAATGCCTTTCGCGAGATTGGTTGGCGGTTCACTGCGGAGCCGCCCGTCAGTGACGGATGCGAATGCATGGGGCGGTCCGCCATTCCAAGGAGTCAACTTGGGAGGCAAGCGTGGGCAAAGAGAAAGCGGTTTACG
>CAIRGS010000271.1 GCA_903878125.1 uncultured Nitrosomonadales bacterium
CAGTCGAGTTTAACGTACCGAAGAATGCATGCAGAAGTGACGACTTAAAATTTTTTACTAAAGAACCAACATAACGTTTCCAGGGAGGCAACAAACAATGAAACTCAAAAACAAAACATTATTTCAACAGATGTCATTAGTCTTTACGCCACTAGCATTACTCGCACTAGCTCCTCAAGCATATTCAGCAGATTATACTGATTATGCCGCAGGTACAGGCGTAAGTCCCAGTGCCCAAGTCGGTGGGCTATACGCACCCGCTCAAAAGGCTGCAGATACCTTTACTGATGCCATTACGGGCGGCAAGGTTACCGCCAATGTGCAGGCTCGTTATGAAAATGTTGATCAACCAAGGCCCGTTTCCGGTGCTCGGCTTAAAGAGGCTAATGCCGCAACTCTCCGATTGCGCCTTGGCTATGAGACAGCAGAATATATGGGATTCGGTGGTTTGGTCCAAATTGAGCATATTTCGGCAAACGATGCATACAACAGCAGGACAAATGGCAGGACTGGTTATTCTGTTGTGGGAGATGCAAATGTCACTGAGCTCAATCAGGCCTATATAAGTTATAGTGGCATACCCCAGACCAGAGTAAAATTTGGTCGTCAGCTCATAAGGTTAGACAACGATCGTTGGCTCGGTAACGTCGTTTGGCGCCAAAACCAGCAAACGTATGATGCCACCTCAGTTGTCAATAAATCGCTCCCTGATACTACAATTACAGCAGCTTTTATTACCAATGCAAACCGTGTGTTCAGTGACGCCTCCATTGATCCCGTAAGCGCCGCAGCGCCGAACGGAACTGGCGCACTCTTGGGAAACCATCACATGAGGTCTCCTATCTTTAACGTAAATTACAAGGGATTGGGCTTTGCTGAATTGGTTGGTTATGGTTATTTCCTGGATTACGATCAGTCTGCTAAAGCGTTTGGTCTGGCTAATTCAACGAAAACAATTGGTGGCAGAATCAAAGGCGATGCGCCAATGGGTGACTATAAGCTCATGTATTCAGCAGAATATGCGAGACAGACTGATTATAAAGACAATCCGATTAACTTCACTGCTCACTATTTCCTGGCGGAAGGCGGCGTAGATGTCAAGGTTGCCCAATTCAAATTGGGTTATGAATTGCTTAGCAGCGATAATGGAAAGCAATCGCTCTCGACACCTTTAGCTACATTATTTGCATTTAATGGATGGGCTGATGTGTTCTTGGTTACTCCAAAAAATGGTCTGAAAGATGTTTACGTGAATGCAAGGACTAACGTCGCGGGTATTGTTCTCGGAGCCGACTATCATGATTTCAGAGCAGACCATAACGGCAACAAATATGGAACAGAGTTTGATTTAATTGCGACTAAGCAGATCGACAAAACCTATTCCATAGGTTCCAGGTATGCACGCTTTAAGGCAGACAATAACGTCGATCACGTTAACTGCGCGGCCTGTATTGATACTAGTAAACTCTGGGTGTATGGAGCAATGAACTTCTAGTTTTTATGTAAGCTTTGTGTAATGTACGCTTACCTGCTTGTCTTTTGCTAGTGGGCGTATAAAAAACTAATAGAGGTGCGATTTTCGTGCCTCTATTTTTTTTGCCTA
The DNA here is from genome assembly GCA_903878125.1 of uncultured Nitrosomonadales bacterium. GTDB lineage: Bacteria > Pseudomonadota > Gammaproteobacteria > Burkholderiales > Gallionellaceae > Nitrotoga. The sequence continues at coordinate 1,604 of CAIRGS010000271.1, forward strand.
AAATCGGCGGCAATTTGGTGCGAAGATCCCGACATAGCAGCTAACTTACCTAACAAGGTCGCGGCAGAATGCACACTCACTCAAATTTCTCGCTAATCCTTACTTCTGCCAAACCCCTCAAGAACCCTTCGGCTACGTAAATTTCAAAGTCTACTTTCAAACACGAGGCAGATACTCCGTGCAATGCTTTACCAGATAGTGATAACATGATGCGCGGGTTATAGTGGAATTTGTGCAGGATTTTTTCTCGGTTTTTTGTGGTGCCCAACAAGGGAAGTTTATTGAATTATCAGCCGCTCATTCTCGCTTCTACTTCGATTTACCGCAGTGAGCTTTTGGGACGCCTAAAAATCCCATTTCAAATTGCTGCTCCTGACATAGATGAAACTTCTCTACCTGGTGAAAGCGCTAAACAAGTCGCATGGCGGCTTTCCCGTGAAAAAGCGCTTGCAGTGGCAATGCATTATCCAGACGCTCTGATTATAGGCTCAGATCAGGTCGCATTATTGGGTGAGCAACAGCTAGGAAAACCTCTCACTCATGAAAATGCTGTAGGCCAATTGAGCGCTATGCGTGGGCACAGCGTGAACTTTTATACTGCAGTGACCCTGCTAAATGCACGTAATGACGAAATTCAAACTGAAATGGCGAAAAATTGCGTCAGCTTTCGCAATTTCAGCGATGACGAGATCGAATCTTATTTACGAAAAGAGCAGCCTTATCACTGCGCGGGTAGCGCAAAATCAGAAGGCTTGGGCATCGCACTTATCAGTCGGATGGAGGGCGATGACCCTACCGCCCTAATTGGACTACCCCTTATTCTATTGGTGTCCATGCTTAAGAAGCAGGGGGTTTTAGTCTTGTAAGTCCCCTATTTAACATTGAGCTTTAAGACCTAACCCAAACGTTTCATAACCATGAGTAATCACGCAGGAGTTTATGAGTCGGACAAAGTAGGATATTGCGTAGCAATAACTCGCAAAACCTGACTCACTTTACAGTCCATTATTAATCATTTGACTTGGCTTTCAGGCGAATTAAGTTGCGGTAGCGCAGTATTTCTGCTATTAAAGCGCAGTTTTTAAATTTCGTTTCTACGTTTCTGGAGATATTTAATGTCGGTACAACCAACAAAATCCGTTGCCCCTTACAAAACAAAAAAGGGGGAAGCTTATATGAACCCTAATCAACTGGATCATTTCCGCATTATTCTGAACAATATCAAGCATGGACTGGGTGAAGACATTGACCGCACGGTGCACTCCATGCAGGATGATGCTACTGTGTTTGCCGACCCGAATGATCGTGCAAGTCAAGAATCTGACATGACTTTAGAGCTGCGTAATCGTGATCGTGAGAGTAAGCTCATCAAGAAGATCAACGAAATGTTGGCCAAAATAAACAGCGGTGATTATGGCTATTGTGAGAAGTGCGGCATAGAAATTGGGCTGAATCGCTTGGAAGCGCGACCGACCGCTACGTTATGCATAGACTGCAAAACACTGGATGAGATCCGCGAAAAACAAGTCGCCCGGTAATCTGTTACCTGAACAACCCTCAATACCGATGTAAACAGGAAAAATGGACACCCATGTTTTGTTAACTTGAAACGGGGGGGTCCAATGCAGCAAGAGCTCCGAAAGCGACATGATAAATTCAGGGTTTATCAAGGTTACCTAAAGACTGCCATCTCCATGAGTCAGCACACATCTGTTCTATACTTCTCGCAGCTTTCCAACCCAGCTCGCGTTCTGCTAGCGTAGTGTCTGCATAACATGTAGCGATATCCCCTGGGCGACGCCCCACTATTTTATAGGGTATGTTCCGTCCACTGGCTTGCTCGAAGGCACGCACCATCTCCAAGACGCTATTACTCCGCCCCGTGCCCAAATTATAGGTGGCCACGCCAGTCTGATCCGCCAGCTTTTCAAGCGTCTTGACATGACCGATAGCAAGATCAACGACATGAATGTAATCTCTCATGCCGGTGCCATCAATGGTGGGATAGTCGTCACCATAAATTGACAGCACCTCACGCCGACCTTGTGCCACTTGAGCGATGTATGGAAGCAGGTTATTCGGAATATCAGAGGGATCCTCGCCAATCAAACCGCTTTCATGCGCGCCTATTGGATTAAAATAACGAAGCAACGCAATCCGCCATGAAGGATCAGCTATCGCAAGATCGCGGAGCACTTCCTCGACCATCAGCTTGCTTCTACCATATGGATTGGTCGCACCAAGTGGAAAATTCTCCAGAATCGGAACGGTAGCAGGATCACCATAAACTGTAGCAGAAGAAGAAAAAACCAGCGTTTTTACCCGCGCCTCGGCCATCATCTCGAACAACACCAAACTGCCATAGACGTTATTGTCGTAGTAGCGTAACGGTTGTGCCACAGATTCGCCTACCGCTTTCAAACCAGCAAAATGGATTACCGCATCGAAATGATGCCGTGTGAAAAGTGCCTGCATCGCTTGTCGATCACGAATATCAGCCTCAACAAACCCCGGTCGACGTCCGACAATACGCTCAATACGATCAAGAACTGTTGCTTTGCTGTTACAAAAATTGTCCACAATCAATATCTCGAATCCAGCCAGCATCAATTCAACGACCGTATGCGAGCCTATGTAACCGGTTCCACCTGTTACTAAAATCATTTTCCCTCCTTTTTTGTCAGTCGCAGATTCCAGCTTGAAGAGAAACTTTTGAAAATTTGTTTGTAAGGTGAGTAGCTCACCTTGACAGCAAAAATTATGAAGTGGATAACACCTCCATTATCAGAGGCTTATCCTTTTAAAACATGTTTCATAATTTTGCCCATTTCAGCCGGGTTGCGCGTGATGTGGATGCCGCATTCTTCCATCACTGCCAGTTTGTCCTCGGCACCGCCCTGACCCCCAGAAATAATTGCACCAGCATGCCCCATTCGCTTACCAGGCGGCGCGGTAACTCCCGCAATGAATCCAACCACGGGCTTCTGCATATTGCTTTTGATCCAGCGCGCGCACTCTTCTTCATCACTGCCGCCAATTTCGCCCACCATCACCACAGCATCGGTCTCCGGGTCATCGTTGAACAATTTCATTATAGATAAATGCTTCATACCATTGATTGGATCGCCACCTATTCCGACACAGGAAGATTGGCCGAAGCCCAGTTCGGTCAGCTGCCAGACCGCCTCATAAGTCAACGTTCCCGAACGCGATACCACGCCAATACGTCCCTTGCGGTGGATATGCCCGGGCATGATGCCAATTTTGATTTCATCCGGTGTAATCAGCCCTGGACAATTCGGGCCTATCAGCAGCGTCTTCTTGCCCTGCATTTTGTAACGAGTGCGTAACATGTCGTGAACGGGTATGCCTTCTGTGATGCAGATCACCAACTCCAGTCCTGCTTCCACCGCCTCGTCAATCGCCGCAGCAGCATAGGGAGGTGGCACGTAAATCACTGAGACTGTCGCTCCGGTTTGCGCGCTAGCTTCCCTTACACTGTTGAATATTGGGATGCCCTCATAGCTTTGTCCGGCCTTGCCAGGCGTAACTCCAGCGACAAAGCAATTCGCTCCATTTGCATAATTCTTGCAATGTAAAGTATGAAACTGACCGACTTTACCAGTCATGCCTTGCGTCATTACTTTAGTATCTTTATTGATAAGAATGGACATTACTTTC
>CAIRGS010000272.1 GCA_903878125.1 uncultured Nitrosomonadales bacterium
GAACGTTGGATTTGTCTCACGTATGACGCGCGGTTTACCGTGGCTACGCAGCAAGATCGCCATGAGTCTGGATGGACGCACGGCATTGAATAATGGTGTAAGCCAGTGGATTACTGGCGCAGCAGCGCGGCAAGATGTGCAACACTGGCGCAGGCGCTCCTGCGCAGTGCTTACCGGCATCGGTACGTTGCTGGCTGATGATCCGCAGCTTAACGTGCGTGAATCACAACCGGCCATTCATGAGCCGAAATTGGATGCCCATGAGATAAAAGCCATGCGTCAGCCATTGCGTGTGGTGTTGGATAGCCAGTTGCAATTGCCGCTAACGGCACGAATCCTGTGCGGTGGCAATGTGGCGGTTTACACTGCCACAGCTGACTCTCAGAAAATCGGCGCACTCGCAAAATTGGGTGTGCGCGTAGTTGTGTTGCCGGATGCTTGTGGGCGTGTAGATCTAATTGCGATGCTGCGCGACCTGGCTGCAAGCGGCTGTAACGAAGTGCTGGTCGAAGCGGGTAGCATATTGAATGGCGCGCTGCTCCAAGCGGGGCTGGTGGATGAGTTGGTGCTTTATATGGCACCACAGTTCCTCGGTGATATGGCGCGCGGCATGGCGCAACTGGGTGAATTAACGATGCTGAACCAGCGCGTGGAACTGGAATGGCAGGATGTGCGTAATGTCGGTAAGGATTTGCGCATCGTGGCAAGAATGAAGCATGCATAAATGAATATTTATTTGGGCACACATCACGGAAAGTTGTACGCACCCAGCGAAATCGGAATGCAGCATGTTTAGCGGCATCATCGCGGATGTGTGCATCATTGAACGCACCGAAGACCGTGATGGAGGTCTGAGTCTCTCCGTAGCCACTCATGCGCTCGGCATGGAGGACGTGCAGCTTGGCGACAGCATTGCCGTGAACGGCGTGTGTCTGACTGTAGTAAAAATTGATGGCAAACGTTTCAGCGTGAATGTGTCGCGAGAAACGTTGAATTGTACGACCGGGCTAGAAGTGCAGGGGGCTCGTGTCAATCTGGAAAAAGCGTTGCGCCTGGCTGACCGGCTCGGCGGACATCTGGTGAGTGGCCATGTGGATGGCGTGGGTGAGGTGGTGGAATTCACCGATCTCGACGAAAGCTGGAAACTTGGCGTGCGTGTGCCGCAATTATTGGCGAAATACATCGCGGTAAAGGGCTCCATCACAATCAATGGTGTGAGCCTGACAGTGAATCAGGTTGAAGGTGATGTGTTCAGCGTGAATTTAATTCCGTACACATTAGAGGTGACCACACTGAACGAATTGCGTGTCGGCGATAAGGTCAATGTGGAAATTGACCTTATCGCGCGTTACGTAGAACGCATTATGCAGGCAAGGGGTGAGCGAACATGACAGATATTGCACCGATACAAGAAATTATTGCCGAAATCCGCGCCGGACGCATGGTAGTGCTGGTGGACGAAGAAGACCGCGAGAACGAGGGCGACTTGTTGTTTGCCGCCGAATTCGTTACGCCTGAGAAAATAAATTTCATGGCCAAGCATGGGCGTGGACTGATTTGCCTTACCTTGACCGACACGCATTGCAAGCAACTTAACCTGCCGTTGATGGTGCGCGACAATGGTTCGCCGTTGGGAACCAATTTCACACTTTCCATTGAAGCGGCGAGCGGTGTGACCACGGGGATTTCTGCAACCGATCGTGCGCGCACCGTGCAAGTTTCCGTGAATAAAAATGCCAAGCCTGCAGACATCGTACAGCCGGGGCATATTTTTCCGCTGATGGCGCAGAAAGGCGGTGTACTTGTGCGCGCTGGTCATACCGAAGCAGGTTGTGATTTGGCACAATTGGCTGGACTGACCCCCGCCTCGGTTATCTGCGAAATCTTGAAAGATGATGGCGAGATGGCGCGCCTGCCCGACCTGATAGCATTCGCGCAACTGCATGGCTTGAAAATCGGCACCATCGCCGACCTGATCGAACATCGCAGCCAGCACGAAAAGCTCGTCGAACGCGTGGCAAAACGGTCAGTGCAAACTGCTTATGGCACATTTGATCTAGTCAGCTATGTGGACAAAACCACGCAGCGCACCCATCTGGCTTTGGTTAAGGGTGACATCCAGCCGCAAATTGAGACGCTGGTGCGCGTGCATGAACCGCTATCAGTACTGGACTTTCTGGAGCAGGCAAGTTTCAAGAATTCAATCAGTGTGCATGATGCGATGTTGAAAATTAATCTCTCCTCCGCCGGCGTGTTGGTGTTATTGCATCGCAACGAAACCTCGAGTGACTTGTTAGCGGGTGCTGCAGTAATACCTGATGCGCACCATATCCCCCAGTGGGATTTGCGCAGTTACGGCATTGGTGCGCAGATTCTGCGCGACCTGAATGTCGGCAAGATGCGCCTGCTTGCTACCCCGCGCAAGCTACCGAGCATGACAGGATTTGGTCTGGAAGTCGTTGGTTATGCACAACACGAATAAATCAGGGACACCTCCAATTATTCATCACATTACAAGCTCTTCCAGCCTTTCCTGATAAAGGCAAGCTGGCGGTCTACCAGGATAAATAATGAAAGAAATCGAAAAGAATTTGAATGGCGCAGGAATGCGCATTGGCATCGTGCAAAGTCGCTTCAATCCCGTGATTTGCGAAGGTCTTCTGGCTGCCTGCCGTGCGCAGCTTATCCAGCAAGGTGTGAGCGATGCGGACATCACGCTGGCAAGCGTGCCGGGGGCATTGGAAATCCCTTTGGTGCTGCAACGCATGGCGCAAAGCGGGCGGTTCGATGCGCTTATCGCGCTGGGCGCGGTCATTCGCGGGGATACTTACCACTTCGAAATTGTGGCGAATGAATCCGCGCGCGGATTGAGCGAGGTGCAACTGCATGGCGGCCTGCCCATCGCCAATGCCATTCTTACCACCGATGTCGATGAGCAGGCAGAGGAGCGCATGAACAGCAAGGGCACGGAAGCCGCGCTAGTAGCGATTGAGATGGCAAATTTATTGAAGGAATTGGTATGAACGAACCAGCCATCACGCCGAAAGCAGCACCCAAAAGTTCGCGCCGCCGCTCGCGCGAACTGGCTTTGCAGGGTATCTATCAGTGGCGCTTGACGAGCGATGACCCAGAGCAAATCGAAAAACAGATTCGTGCTGAAAAAGGAATGGGCCGCTACGATGCGGAGTTTTTCAGTAAGCTGCTACGCGGCGTACTGACACAACATGCCGAACTTGAAACGGCTGTTACCATGCATCTTGATCGCACCCTGAATGAACTCAGTCCGGTCGAGTTTTCTGTGCTGATGATCGGTGCATATGAATTAATACATCACCCGGAAATTCCCTATCGCGTGATTATCAACGAAGCGGTGGAACTTGCCAAAACTTTTGGTGGTACAGACGGGCACAAGTTCGTTAACGGCGTGCTGGACAAGTTGGCCGCGCAAGTTCGCGCAGTTGAAGTACGCGGAGATAGCGGCAAAATTGTCATGTGAAAGTGGTTGCAGTCTTATCAAGCCGGGCAAGGTCAAACAAATCCATTCACCATTCGAATCACGGAAACGTCCCCGGCTTAGCGCTCCAATTATTGACTTTACGGCGGCAAATAAACCGTCAATCCATCTAGCCTGAATGTTGCACTTCTAACTTGAATCCGCGAACCTCAAAGGGAAATTAAATAAGCAGGTAGCTCTCGTATGATATACATAGTTTGCCATGTATTTGATATTTGACACGATGGCCGATGTCCGGCAAAGCGAGCGAATCTAGGCGGCCGGTCGCACCGCCGACATCAAGCGCTCCACCTGCTCCAGCCCCAGCCGTTTTCCGGCGGGTGACATGGCGCTGTAGATGGCCACCTCCGTTGCGCTCATGTGCCCGATAGTGCGGGCGAGGTCTGCCATGCGAATGCCCTGGCGGGCGAGAAAGGCGGCGCAGGTGTGGCGCAGCGCATCAGGCGTGACTTCACCGGGCTGATCGACGCCCGCGTCATGAGCCGCGTAAAGTAGTTCTGTCGTCAGGTCACTGAGCGCAACCGGTTTGGCATTCGCATCACCGAGCAACGTTTGCGCGTCGCCTGCCGGGGTGACTTTGAAAGTGTTGACGATCACCTCATGCAAGGAGCTGTCCAGCGGAATGTCGCGCGCTGCAGTTCGCGAATCGTCGTCTTCACGACCGCTTGCGACATGCAGTGTCCGCGCCACCGTATTGACATCGCTGCCGCGCAGTGCGACCGCATCTTCCGGACTGACTCCCCTGAGCAACAGATGGGCAAACAGCAACACGGCGGGCGAGGCATTGGTCAGGATGGCTGCCAGCTCTTCTTGCAGCAGCTCGCGCGGTTGGATCACGGGCGGCAGCATCGTCGCGCGCCCGTCGTATTCCACCGCAAGCGGCATTCGGTGCGCCAGGGCAGCCACATTGTCCTGCCTCGCGTCATATCCCAAACCGTAGCTCGAATTGCCCGGATAAGGCGATGACTGGGACACGACCCAAGTGGGCGGCGCGTCAACCCGGTTAAACAGTTCAACCACCCACATTGCCAGCAGGGCCAGCAAAAATGCGCCACCCAGCACGATGGCCGCATCGCGCGTGTACTGCGGCTGCCACGGCTCGCGCGGCACAAAAGCAGACTCCACCACCCGCACCGATGGCCTGCGCGTGGCCTCGCCCGCCTCCTGCCGCGCCTTGCGCTGGGTCGCGTCGCGCAGCAGCGACTCCAGCGGTGCAAGTTCGTCGCGCAGGGTGCGAAACTCATTGAAGCGCGCAGCAAACTGCTGGAGTACACCACGGTTGCCAGAGGCCTGCTGCGCCATGCGGGCAACGGTATCGCGCGCCGCGTTGACCTCTTCACGCGCGTCGGCCAACGCCGAACTCTGGTCTGACTTCGCTACTTGCCCACTACTTTGCTGCTGGATAACAATCTGACGCTCTAACTCGGCCAGGCGATTTCTGAGTGCACGTGCATGTGGGTTTATCGCTAGATATGCAGGCGTGTAGCCACGGCTCATCTCGCTGAGCTCTTCACGAGCCTGAGATGCGCGCTGCTCCATGTTTTCCAGCGTGGCATTGGGTCGCGCCGACGATGTGGTGGGCCTGCCAGCGGCTGCAGATTCGGTCATCGCGCGCAGCTTGCCTTCGGTAATCGCCAATTTTTCCTGGGCTTTGTTGAGCGCTTCGGTTTGGCCCTTGATCCGACCCAAGACTTCGTTTTCTTCGCGCTCGAAGGAGACGATATTATGACGCAGGCGAAAATCTTCCATCTGACGGCGCTGGGTTTGAACCTTTTGGGTAAGTTGGGCGACTTCGTCACTGATATGCGTCAACGAGGTGCCTGATGTTTTTGCATAAGCATCGTTCAGCTGGGCGGTGTAGGCAACGACCAACTCATTGACCAGCATGGCGGCAAGCATGGCATCGGGACCGCGTGACGATACCTCGACCACATCCGTACCCTCGGCCACCGTGGCCTGTAGCCCAGCTTGCAAGGCGGCGACCGGATCCGCTCCCAACCGGGAAGCGGTGTCACGTTGAGCGTCGGACATTTTTTCCAGCACCGCCTTGACCAGCGGGCGACTGGTCAGCACTTGCAGCTCATTCAAGAGCGAGCGCGGTACGTTGGTGCCTTGCGTGCCACCGTTGGACACAGCTGCTTCGACTTGAACCGCACCGGGGTTGATCTGAACCCGCGCACTGGCTCGGTAGATTGCGGGGCGCGAGTAACTGTAAAACAGGCCGATGACAGCCAGCGCCAAAAATGTGCCTGCAAAAACAAGAAGTTTGCGTCTGTTGGCGCGCTGCGTGGAAGAAAAAAACATGGCTGAGACCTTTCTGGCAGCGGCTGTGCAAGGACTCAAATCAAACCGTCGTTGACGTTAAAGGATACCCAATTTATGGCGGGATGAGCTGATGTACGGGAAAAATAAACTCACTTTTTCCTAACCGCTAAATGTATCGGAAAGCGTTTTGGTCGTCAACCTGACCTGCAAGCCACGAATAGCTCCCTCGGTTATTATTAAGGTAGAAAGGCAAACTTCGGTGTAGTATTCGGAAGCATATTCGGATGGCAGGCTGGCTACCCGTCAGGCGCTACTTTCACATAGCAGCATTATGAAAATATGCAATTCCGAGTACTTTAGATCGCACTTGCTTTGACGATCTGATATGCACCTGCCTACGTAATCAAGGTACCAAATGAAACCAGAGGGGCACCAAATTTTAGAAAGCATGGTGGATGGGGAGCTAAAGTTAGCACTCATAGAAATCATCGATGAAATTTTAGCGCAGGATAACGCCCGCACGAAGGCAGGACAGGTCGAAAAATTAGCCACCCATAACATCCAGGTCGCCACAGATGAGACTGACCTGGATGTACGCAATATAAAGCACGCGGATATTTCTGATATCTTCCAGTTTGGTGAAAACAGTGAGATCACAGCAAGGCCTTCGACTGATATGTATGGGCAGTCATTCTGGCCTGCTGCAGAAAGCAAGCCATCCGACGCAGTAACCGGAGCCGAAAAATATCTTGAAGCGGCTGGAATCAAAGGTAATGAACGGCCAACCGTCACGTCGCCAAATCCAGTCGTTAAAAACGTCCATTTCGAACGGAAGTCACTCAATCTTGGCCAAGCTGCCATAGACAAATCGGGCGATAAATTCATTTCATCCAATGACAACATCATCGAAAGCAATTTCAAGATACTTCTTAAGCCAGATCAAGAGAGAAAATTAATCCTTATCCTGACCAAGATGTTTGATGCAGAGTTCCGCAAAGGGAATTATCCATTCAAGCACGTTGCACGGCATCTATTGGAATTGCTTGAAGAAAAGTTTGGCTCGGACGTGGCAGATCAAATTTCGATTGAACACTTACACGGTGCATATATCGGTATGTCCGCACGCTACAAAGACCAGGGGGCAGACCAGGCATGTGATGTTATAGCCATTAAAAACAAAAACGAATTGGGAAAAGAAAATGTTGTTACCGAACGGTGCAGCACTTATTTGAAATGCGTTAACCAGGATTCAAAAGTTGCGTATTTCATGGGCGAAGGAAGCATTCAAGATAGACAAAATGGGGTAAGCAGTAACGATGGCATATCAGGAAGAGATGCCGTTGCTTACGATGGGAACAATGCTTTGAGCATAAATGCAGAAGCATCAAATCTATCGCCAAGCTCTGCCGGAAGCAATGTCTATCAGCTAAGCGGAAGAGCCGTCCTGGATGAAACTTCTCTTAACTCTGATTCGGCAACCGTCACTAAAATCCTTGCTGAAAGTGGACTTACTGAAAACACAGCGAAGAAAAATCAAACAGAAACCGAAAACGTACATGATGCAATAACCGTTGCACATAATCAGGAAATTAGCCCACTTTTATCAACAAGCAAATTGATTGCCTTGGATAGAATTGCGGCGGCGCGCGCACGTATAAAATCAAAATTGGGAACGCTTAATTCAAAACAAGATGCTGAACTGCTTATTGATGGTGCAACAATGGCTGTGGCTTACATCGAAGCTGATATGCGTAAATACAGCGCATACTCACAAGCCATGATCAATGAATTCGGCAATGGAATCGAGCCGTACCTGCGCGATTTCTATGAAGGCGCGTGCTACTACCTTGGACTGGACTGTCAAACAACGTACAAAGCTTTCCATATTAGGGGTGGCAACAGCGTCCAATAGCTTCCACCTCAGTGTGTAACCATCCGGTGTATATCCGGGGGATCTGGAGTTTTTATATGGGCATCATTATTTATGTCAAGCCTTAGCCTCTTTGTCCGGTGCAACAACCGACTACTGTGCTAAATCATATTCCTTGTTGCCAACCAGTTCGTCGAATTCCTCAATCCGGATAGCAGGTACGGTGGAGAAGGAAACTCCCAGGGCCTTGTTCAGGGCAACAGAAGCCTTTATCGCTTCGCTTGCGCCGGGAAATTCCGTGATCACCAATAAGTCA
>CAIRGS010000273.1 GCA_903878125.1 uncultured Nitrosomonadales bacterium
ATTCAAAAAATGGTGCAGGATGCAGAAACATATGCCGACGACGACCGCAAGGCAATCGAATTGGTTACATCGCGTAATCAGCTGGATGCATTAATTCACTCCACGCAGAAGTCCATGAAGGAATATGGCGAGCAACTGAGTGCGGATGAAAAAGCTGCGGTAGAATCCGCTTTGAAAGAAGCTCAAGATGTAGTGAAAGGCGACGACAAGGAAATAATAGACGCCAAATCTGAAGCACTCTCCACTGCTGCGCACAAACTGTCAGAAAAGATGCACGCCGCTGAAGCTAGCCAGTCCCACCAGCCTGGTGAATCTGGTGCGCAAGCCGACAGCAAAAAAGATGACGGTGATGTCGTAGATGCCGAGTTCACTGAAGTCAAAGATGAGAAAGCAAAAGACGAAAAACCAAAAGACGAAAAAAAATAATCTAAAATGAAACCAGGGATGTCTGAAGGGCAAACACCGCGACTTCAAAATCTACACGACATCCCTCTTTTCCTTTCCAGAAAATATGATTAATTTTGCCTGACACAGCGATACCTGCCCTTGGTTATCGCTGTTATTGATTTACTGTTTATTAAACTAATGACCTCAATTAAGAGACCAATTACATAAATATTAAATCATTAAATTAACTCCTTAACCCCTTTCCGCTTCATGCAAAAATGAAAAAACGTGACTATTACGAAGTGTTAGGCGTCAACCGTGACGCGTCAGACGAAGACATAAAAAAATCTTATCGCAAGCTGGCAATGAAGCACCATCCTGACCGTAATCCGGACAATCCCAAAGCTGAAGAGCACTTCAAGGAAGCCAAAGAGGCGTACGAGGTACTCTCCGATTCGCAGAAACGCGCCGGCTACGACCAGTATGGGCACGCCGCTGCCGATGCCGGCATGGGCTCGGGAGGATTCAGTGGCGGTTCAGGCGGATCCCATTTCGGCGACATTTTTGGCGATATCTTTGGTGCCGGAATGAGCGGGGCAGGCTCACGTGCAAACAATCAAATGCACCGTGGCGCCGACCTTAGCTACAATTTGGAAATCACGTTGGAACAAGCTGCACGCGGTACCGAAACGCAAATCCGCATACCGACCATGTCCAAGTGCGACACCTGTCACGGTAGCGGTGCCAAGCCAGGAACGAGCACGACAACCTGCACCACCTGCGGAGGGCACGGACAAGTACGCATGCAGCAGGGAGGGTTCTTTTCCATCCAGCAAACCTGTCCGCGCTGCCATGGCAGCGGCAAATCCATTATATCGCCGTGCGGGTCTTGCCACGGCTCAGGTCGCATCAAGCAGCACAAGACATTGTCTATAAAAATTCCAGTCGGGGTTGACAATGACGACCGCATCCGTCTATCAGGCGAAGGAGAACTCGGCAGCAACGGCGGCCCACCCGGCGATTTGTATGTAGTTATCCGCATCACGCCGCACACGGTATTCCAGCGCGACCACAATGATCTGCATTGTGAAATGCCGATCAGCTTTGTTGTTGCTGCGCTGGGTGGCGAAATCGAAATCCCCACGCTGGATAGTTCCGCACGCATCAAGATTCCAGCTGAAACGCAATCCGGCAAAGTCTTCCGTCTTCGCGGCAAGGGAATCAAAGGGGTACGCAGTTCAACCTTTGGCGACCTTCACTGCCACGTAATGGTAGAAACCCCGGCCAAACTCACTGATCGGCAAAAGGAATTACTACGCGAATTCGAACAAATAAATGAAGAAGATAGCGCACGCCACAGCCCACGTGCGAAATCCTGGATGGACAAGGTTAAGAAATTCTTCGGATAGTAAAGGGCGCCTAAATAAGTAAGTGAGCTTGCCTCAGTGTATTTTGAATAGGCGATGTTGCCGATAAACTTTATCCTTTATCGGCTCTCCAACTCTTCCCAACGCGCCATCAGTTGCAACAACTCATCCTCGATAATAGCGGTGCGTTCCTGCAGCTGTTTGGCGTGGGTGGGATTGTCACGGTAGAGATTGCCCGCGCCCAAAGTGGCAGCAAGTTCTTCCTGCTCTTGTTCCAGGGACGCGATTCGCTGTGGAATCTGCTCTAGCTCACGTGTTTCTTTGAAGCTCAACTTGGTGACAGGTTTGGATTGAGCTTCAGTTTGCGGCGATGGCTGGGCAGGTACAACTACACTTGCGGGCATTCGCTGCACGGCCTGCTGCTTCTTTACGCGTACCCAATCTTCGTAGCCACCAACGTATTCCATCAATTTGCCATCACCCTCGAAAGCGATGACCTGAGTCACCACGTTATCGAGGAATGCTCGGTCATGGCTGACCAGAAACAGCGTGCCATCGTACTCGGCGAGCATATCTTCCAGCAATTCCATGGTCTCAATATCGAGGTCATTGGTCGGCTCGTCCAGCACCAGCACATTAGCCGGGCGGCTAAACAGGCGCGCCAGCAGCAAGCGGTTGCGCTCGCCGCCGGACAAACTTTTTACCGGTGAGCGGGCACGTTCCGGCGCGAATAAAAAATCGCCGAGATAGCTAATGATGTGCTTGCGTACGCCTCCAATTTCAATGAAGTCAGCGCCCTGGCTGATGGTATCGGCCAGCGTGGCCTCTTCATTCAGTTGCGCACGCAATTGATCGAAATAGGCCACGGCCAACTTGGTACCCAGATGCACCTTGCCGCTATCCGGAGCTAATTCGCCCAAGATAATTTTAAGCAGCGTGCTCTTGCCAGAGCCGTTTGGCCCCAGCAGGCCAATTTTGTCGCCGCGCTGAATGCGGCAGGAGAAATCTTTAATGATTTGCCTGTCACCGAATGATTTGCTGATGTGCAACAGTTCCGCCACCAACTTACCGGATCGGTCGCCCGCCTCCAGACTCATTTCAACTTTGCCCACACGCTCGCGCCGCGCACTGCGCTCGCGCCGCAACTGCTCCAGCCGCCGCACGCGCCCTTCATTGCGCACGCCCCGCGCTTTGATGCCCTGACGTATCCATACCTCTTCCTGCGCCAGCACCTTGTCGAACTTGGCGTTGAGCACCGTTTCGTCCTGCAACATCTGCTCCTTGAAACGCAGGTAAGCCGCAAAATTCCCGGGGAAACTGGCAAGATTTCCACGATCTAATTCGACTATTCGGGTAGCGACGTTGTCCAAAAAACACCGATCGTGGGTCACGAACAACACGCTGCCGCGAAAGTTGTTAAGCAAGCCTTCCAACCATTCAATAGATGAGAAATCCAGATGGTTGGTGGGCTCATCCAGGATCAACACATCCGGCTCAGCTACCAATGCCTGCGCCAGTGCCACGCGCTTACGCACGCCGCCGGAGAGATCACCCACACGACTGTCGGCATTCAGCTCCAGACGTTGGATGGCAGTCTCAATGCGCGCCTGCACCGCCCACCCATTTTGCGCTTCAAGCTTTGTTTGCAGCGGTTGCATTGCCTCCAACAGACTATCGTAATCGGCATCCGGCTCGGCAAGTTGATGCGACAAATGATGGTAATCGGTAATAATTTGTTGCAGCTCACCTAGCCCGCGCGCAACTTCATCAAACACAGTCGCTTCAACATTTAATTCTGGCTCCTGGCTCACATAACAGATGCGCACACCGGGTGCACGCCATACGAGGCCATCGTCTAACACAGCCTGTCCGGCCAGCACTTTTAACATACTGGACTTACCGCCGCCGTTGCGCCCGATCAAGCCGACGCGCTCACCTTCGTCCAGTTGGAAATTAACATGGTCAAGCAATGGTACATGGCCGTAAGCAAGCGCGGCCTTATCAAGAGTAATGTATGGCATCAGATATTATATTTTTTAATAGCGAGAAAGGATTGATAGATAAACGAAAAACGCACCGGCCATAGCGCAATAGAAAAAAACATGAGCGCCACAACGAGGTTCGGCAACCGCGATAGGATTAAGACAGAAACGAATAACGTCGCAGCCAGAATGTTGCTGACAGGACTTCTCATCCCTTTCCAGCAGCCAATAATTTATTCAAATCCTCAATTATTTGTTTCGAATGACGCGACGTTTCTACCTTGTCATACACCTTGCTGATTTTACCTTGCGGGTCAATCAAAAAAGTATATCGCCGCGCCACCTTGAATATCCCAAGATTCCGCAGCACAGCATAACGCGTGGTCACCTCGGCGTTCTTGTCTGCAAGCAGCGGAAACGGAAGAGAGTATTTCTTGGCAAAGTCGGCATGGCTCTTGCTATCGTCCACACTGATTCCCACCACCTGAGCACCGAGCCCAGTTAATTGATTCAGATCGTCACGAAAGTTGCATGCCTGCTCGGTGCAGCCTGGCGTATCATCCTTTGGGTAAAAATACAGCACTAGCCACTTGCCGCGAAAGTCCGCCAATGTAAAAAATTTTCCATTCTGGTCGGGTAGATTAAAATTCGGTGCGACTTCTCCAATTTTCGGCAACTCGCCCGCACGTGCCAACTGGCTTGCTATCAGCAACGCCAATATGCTTAACATACCAAATATTATCAATATCTTAATGCTACTCTCCTCATATTTTATTTGCAGGCAAGACTCCAAAGCCACAGTAATAATTCACCGTAGAGACGGCATCCAGCCCAACACCGCAATGATACCAGCCGAACGCCATATTGCGCTTGTACTCAATACAACAGAATGGTGGTGTTACCCAAACACCTGCATGCGATATGGCGCTTGCCAC
The DNA here is from genome assembly GCA_903878125.1 of uncultured Nitrosomonadales bacterium. Taxonomy (GTDB): domain Bacteria; phylum Pseudomonadota; class Gammaproteobacteria; order Burkholderiales; family Gallionellaceae; genus Nitrotoga. The sequence continues at coordinate 4,672 of CAIRGS010000273.1, forward strand.
CGGGCGATGCTGACTACCCACGCCGGTTGCTTATCAAATCAGGGTTCTCGCGGCGGCTTGCAAAAGGCGAGCAAGCCAAGCATGAGCGCGGCATCTGGCAGCGGCGGATTGGGAGATGAGAAAATAGGTGATGGAGTAGATGGTTATGGTAGCGAGATGTTGGGCTTCATTTCATTCAACCCAACCTACCGCGCTTGACCCATTTGCCGTGCCCGAGCCTGTTACAAACTGTCATCCGCCATTTGGAGGGCGAAGCGTTTATAATTGTTCGATTTACTATGAAATTAAATCGAGACCCCAATTTTTCCCCTCAATTAATAAAAGGACGCAAGATGAGAAAATATATCCCACTATTGGCGATGGCTTTGTCACTTAATGCTTACGCTGATAGCAATGGCTTTTATATTGAAGGGCTACTTGGAAGTCGAATAAACAAGCTAGACTCTTCTAAAGATTATGCGGGTGCTTCAGGCTACATCGCAGCTGGTCCTACCGGACGAATGGGTGATGTACGTACAGATTCCAAAATTACATATGGAGCAAAATTAGGCTATAAGCTTTCAGAAAATATTAAATTTGACCTAAGCTATTATAATTTATCCTACGGCACCACAAAGTGGGGCGTGGATTTTACTAGCTTTAATGACACTTACAATTCAGCCGTTGCTAGACCATTTATTGGGAACTTATCATCACAAACCATTTTTGCAAGTGCTTATTATTCGATGCCACTTTCTAATGGCTTTTCACCATATATAGGAGCTGGGGTAGGGCCTTCGTTTAATAAATTTAAAGCAGCTGATGAAGGAGGCTACAACCTTGTAGCTGCCCGTACAACAACAAGCTTTGCCTATAAATTGGATATTGGTGTTGGATATGAAGTTAATAAAAAAATTGGGTTAGATTTTGGTATAAGCCTAATGAATGTTGGTAATTTCTCCTCAGGAAATCATAGGAATAATAATGAATTAATTGCCCCTTACAAATTCGATAGCGGACTTAGCCCAATAGCTAACATTGGATTAATTTATAAATTGTAAAATTGTAAGTTTTAGAAAGCGCGGATTCAAGTTCGACGTGCAGGAATTAAAGGGGCTAAGCACGGATTTTCCACGGATTACTCATAGCGCATGTCATCTTAATCCAAATCCCTTTTGTCCTACGCCGTGCTCTGGAGATTCGTTATAATTCTTTCGGGCCTGTCGCTTGACTAGGCCTTCCGCTTTTGTCCAGTCATGGCTTCGATCTTTGCATGGAAACGTGAATTCATCAGTCGCGCGCCTGTCACACAACCCTAGGCGCAGGGGCCAATGCATTTACTACTGCCGATGGCAGTGGCGACAATTGTCCACATGCAATCGCCGCAATCAATTCACCGGAAAGCCCAGCAGTTATCAGGCCACGCGTGCCATGACCCAGACTGGTATATAACCCCGGCAATAATTCGCCCACTAACGGCATAGCTCCAGGAACGGAAGCTCTCACTGATGCACGACCATTCAGTTGCTCGACATCCAATGAATCAATATTTATCGACTTGGATAGTGCCGGGGATATGTCCGCCAGCTTGGATAAATTCTGTGCATGATCGGATGCCCGCACATCCACTGCCTCGTCATTAAAATCATGCGTCGCTCCCAGCACGTGCAGCTCTCCGGCGGATGGAGCAAGATAGCCATTGGCAGATACAATCGTCCGCAGATTTTCGCTATGGAGTGAAGTAGGCAGCATAGTGATCTGCCCACGCACCGGCGTCAGCGGAAGGTGTGACAGCGGCGCAAATGATTTCACCTGATAACCGGTACAAACCACCACTACCTGAGCCTCATCAGACCATGTTTGTTGGCGCTCGTCTGTTCCCTCTACCCGCCAGCCGGACTCTAGCGCTGTCAAGGATTCCGCACGATAGCGGGTACGCTGCACGATGGCTGGGCTCGCTGCCAATGCTGCGCACATATGTGGCGGAACCAGCCAGCCACCGGCGGGAAACCACAGGCCGCCATGTGCCAGCTCGATGCCGGCCAGCCGGGATGCTTCAGCCGCATCTACGTGACGCAATACATGCGCTGGCCAATCAAGTGCCGCTAGTCGGTCGATACGTTTCGCTTCTTGCGCAGAAAATGCCAGTTGCAGCTCTCCGCATTCCGCACGGGCGATGCCGTCAATGGGAAGCTTTTCATCCAGCAAGGCAAGCGCATGTCCGTAGGAGGCCAGCAAAAAGCGTTGCAATGAATCCATGCCTGCGTTTAACCGAATATGCAATATTCCGCGCGGATTGCCCGATGCCGCCGCAGCCAATGCCGGCGCGCATTCGATCAGGGTAACGGAAACTCCGCGCATCGCCAATGCTGACGCAACGGCACAACCGGCCACACCTCCGCCGATCACGATGGCTTTTGTTACCATAGCCCGCACCGGCGGCAAACCGGGAAGATGACCTTGCAGCATTTCGCGTTTGCGTCCGAAGCCTGGGGATTTTCTGACCTGAAATCCCGCTTGTTCCAAACCGCGCCGCACCCAACCGGCACAAGTATAGGTGGCAAATGAGGCGCCTGGCTGAGAGGTTCGCACAACGCTCTCGAATACAGACTGCGTCCACATTTCTGGATTGCGTGCCGGTGAAAAACCATCCAGAAACCATGCATCGATGCCACCGCAGATTTCAGTTAGCGCATCGGCTACGTCTCCCATCACCAGCGTAAGGCGTATCTTTCCACCAGCAAAACTCCACCGATTCCAGCCGGGTACGCGGCGCCGCCAACGGGCAAGGAGTTCTTCGGCATACTGCCGCAATACCGGCCAAAGTGCCAAAACATCGGCCAGCTCTTTCTCGTCAAGCGGATATTTTTCGACGCTGAAAAAATCGAGACTACTATTGAATGGAGCGACCTTATCGAACAGTTGCCAAGCGCATAAAAAATTCAGCCCTGTGCCGAACCCTGTCTCGCCGATGGCAAAACTATCGCCGCTTGATAAAGATGCAAAACGTTCGGCCAGCCGATTGCCTTGCAGAAAAACGTGGCGTTTTTCCTCTAATCCGGAATCGTTTGAAAAGTATATATCGCTGAAACGGCTGGAAAACGGCTGCCCATCCTGCCAGTCAAGCATGGAGGATGAATAAAATCATCTGATGCTTGCAAATAAGGCAGCTGCCATGAGAATGAAATAGAATTTATTAATCTGGTGGACACTCACGTAGGCTCAGCAAATTATTTGGCTGTTCACCATCATGATCAGTTTTTAAATACTTGTGCCCAAGTGAACTGACAGCGACAACCACCCAAAATGGATGCCCCCCTACGTGAGCATAAAATCGCCATTTACCAATTGAAATGCCCTCAATTGCCTCTTCTACGGAGAATTTCCAGCGGGCTCCTTCAGCATCCACTCCACCTATAAATTGAATGCGCTCATGCGCAAGTTGACTGTTACTTTTTTTAACACAAGTAATTCTCAAGTCCATACTCTTCTCCTTATAACAATCTTAGAAACTTTCCTGATAAATTTTGCCGATTCATTGCGGAGTCCAGTTGCTGCGCACCGAACGGGCAATACTGAATATTTCTTCCAGCTTGGCGCCATCGGCTTCCGCAAGCGCCTTATGCAAGGTTTCAAGTTCTTTCATGTAGCGTCCCATTTCGATCAACAACGCATCGCGATTGGCCAGACAGATATCGCGCCACATTTCAGGCGAACTTGCAGCAATGCGTGTGAAATCGCGGAAACCACTCGCAGCGAAAGAAAGTAACAAATCACGATTTTCTCGCTGCGCCAAATCGTGTACTAATGCAAATGAAAGCAGGTGCGGAAGATGACTGACAGCGGCAAACACTTCGTCATGCTGCTGCGGCGTTAATTCGCTCACCAACGCGCCACACAATTCCCATGCCAATCTTACGCGTGCAACCGCATCAGCGGAATTTTCCGGCAGCGGAGTCAGAATTATTTTTTTGTTTTGATACAGATCAGCACGCGCCGCAGTAGCGCCACTTTGCTCGCCGCCTGCAATAGGGTGTGCCGGTATGAAGCGGGAAATATGTGCGGCCAAATGTTTATAGGCATGATCAGCAACATCGCACTTGGTGCTGCCACCATCAGTAATGAGTGTCTTAGCACCCAGATGCGGCGCAATGCGAGCCATGATGTCGGCCATTTGGCCCACGGGCGTTGCCAGCAATACCAAGTCGGCATCGCCCAGCTCTGCCGCAAGGTCAGAACCGCTGCGATTGATAATACCGAGTTGCTGTGCTTGTGCCAGCGTCTGCGCGCTGCGTCCGAAACCGACTACTTCATCCACCGCATTCATCCGCCGCAAAGCAAGCGCAAACGAACCACCGATCAGGCCGACGCCAAAAATAACAACCTTGCGAAATAATGGTTTGGTCACGACTTTCCTCATCTCTCCGCTAGCGTGAGACAGAATTAGAGTGTGCGTCCAATCGCAGTGGCGATGCCGCCCAGCACGCCCATCAACTTTTTCAATTCTTGCGGAGTCAGCGCCTGATCGGCATCGCACCAAGCCTCAGTCGGATTGGGATGCATCTCCACCAATAATCCATCCGCCCCCGCCGCAATGGCTGCCTGTGACAGCGCCGCGACCATCCATGCCTTGCCGCCAGCGTGTGAAGGATCGACAATTATCGGCAAATGCGTTTCTTTTTTCATTACCGGGATGGCGGTCACGTCAAGCACGTTGCGGTAATACGTTTCAAAAGTACGGATACCGCGCTCGCAGAATATGATGTTATGGTTGCCGCCGGCTGCAATGTATTCTGCCGCCATCAGCCACTCGGAAATGGTAGCCGACATGCCACGTTTGAGAATGACTGGTTTGTTGATACGACCCACTTCTTTGAGCAGGTCGAAATTCTGCATGTTGCGGGTACCGATCTGGATTACGTCGACGTCATTTTCAAGAAAGGTGTCCAGCATGCGGACATCCATTAGCTCGGTCACAATGGGCAGCTTGAATTTGCTGGCTGCCTGACGGAACATATCCAGCCCCTCAACACCCTTGCCCTGAAAAGTATACGGGCTGGTGCGTGGCTTAAATGCGCCACCACGCATCAAACGGCAACCTGCCTCATTCACGTACTGGGCGGACAAGTCCATCTGCTGCTGCGTTTCCACTGAGCATGGGCCCGCAATCACCTGGATTTGCTTGCCGCCCAGCTGGATGCCGCCGATATCAATCACTGTGTTTTCGGGATGAGATTCGCGCGATACGATCTTATATTGCTTGACTATATGCATCGCCGATTCCACCCCGGGCAATGGGGTAAACATTTCTTCGGACAGTTTGCGCTCATCACCAATGGCGCCGATCACTGTGCGTTCAATGCCTCTGGAAATATTGGCATCCAGCCCGGCGTCCTTAAGCTTCTTTACCACCACGCCTATTTGATCGTCGGTAACATCCTTGTTCATTACAATAATCACGCTGCTTCTCCTAAGGCCTGCGCCAGCGCAGACAGAAATTTCTCATTTTCACTTTCCAGACCAATGCTCACACGCAAATAATCTGGCATACCGTAG
>CAIRGS010000274.1 GCA_903878125.1 uncultured Nitrosomonadales bacterium
CGTAGAGCGGACACCCCAAACGATTTTGCAACCCAACAACCGCCCCACAAGGCCTCCCACGAAATCCGCGTGATACATCCAAGTCTGGACGATGGCTGGCCGCAGAGCCCGAATGAGCAGGAAAAGCCGCCAAATGGCCACAGGGAATGCTGCGGCAGAAGACATGTCTAGTGAGCGAACGTCAATCCCTGCATTGCGCAACTGCATGCCAACCGTACCAATGCTAGTCAACGAAATGACGCAATGCTCGTAAGTTCGGTGCCCGTGGAACGATAAGGCGAGGCGCTTAAGCATCAACTCCGCCCCGCCTATGTCCAACCCAATAATTATGTGAACAATGCGTAGAGTCAAGTTACACCATGGATTTTTTCGGTTTTAGGAAGTAAAAAAATCGTTTGATCCCTCAGCCGACTACAAAGATGGAAGATACCAAGAATTATTCATTTCAAGAATCGCGCTAATTATCTAGCTACTTGACAAAAAAGGACTGGAGAAATCGAATAACTGCCGATCGGATACGACTCAAGCTAAGACGCTTGTAATGACCACGAAACATTTCCAGAGTTTCTGCCTCAGTTGGCCTTAAAGCATCTACCGGGACTCCGTCATGGCTTGGCCGTTCGCCCTGCAGCAAAATATTCCAGTGCGTCAAAAGCTGATCGACGTAAGCCACGACGGAACGCTCCTGAAGGACTTCTTTGCGCTTGGTGTGATTTTCATGCAAACGATCTAGTTCCCGAAAAAAACCAACCTTGTCATCGAACAGCGTCACAGCGCCACCAAGACCCCGGTGGTAGCTGATGTTCGAAACAATTATTTCGATGCCCGCATTAATCCCGTCATACACGCTCATTGCCCCGCCATCAAAACCCAGGTAGATAAGCGCGTCCATTGACGGTAGAATTTCCTTGTAAAGGTCGTATTCGCCGGGCGTTAAGCGAGAATAACGGTAGATTTCGTAATTCATATCCAACTCGCCCAAACTAGTGCAGAACTGCTCCCAACCCCAACCCATAAAGCAAAACACGAAGCTCTGTCGATGTATTTTAGATTTTTTCTGAAAGTATTCGGAAATCCATTGTTCATTTTTGCGTCCATCCTGATAGCATGCTGAGAACATCGCCAAGCGAATCGGTCGTACTTTCGACTCCCGCGCTGGAAGATCAATTCCGACAACGCCAGCCCGGTTGGTCTTTAGTGCTGCAACGAAATCTGCGTCCTGTGGCGACATACAAATAAAGCTATTGAAGCTATTGAAGCTGCCCTTAAGTTGCATCTCTTTTAGGCTGTCATCGATGTGTGTGATGAACAACGCGTTGACTTTTGCGCTTGAGTCAAACATTGCACTCAGAAAGCGCGAGTTAAAGATTACGTCCTCACCCCGGTAATCTTTGCTGCCGCCGATACGTGTACGGACGCCCTTTTGGCTCAGCGCTGCAGAGATATCCCGCATTAGCGACTCAATAATCCACCCTTGGTTGATGGGTTCGACGATATAAACGCTTTCAATGTGTCGCATCCGAGTACTTAGTATTTTAGCGTAACATAATTAACAGCTGAGGCAACAGCAGGGCAGAGGAGCACAGGTAACCAATAGTCCGATGAGCCGGTTTAGCAGCAACGAATCCGATGACCGCGATGAAGTAATATAGCGGATAAATTATGGTCTTATGCCGCGTCTGCATAGAGTAGGTTCCGAGTAGAAGTAGTATGACAATTATGGCGATTACTATTTTACGCTGTTTTCTAACGATGGGTTTTCGCGTCAAGGTCCCAGCGATAAACCAAGCATTGAGCCAAAGGGCATGAACTGGGGCTATCCCGTTCATAATGACTGCTCGTATGTC
>CAIRGS010000275.1 GCA_903878125.1 uncultured Nitrosomonadales bacterium
AATATGCGCATATTTTCACCTAAGGCAATGCTGAACAAGTCCGTTCGCGTTGAGCTTGTCGAAACGTACCTATTGAAAATCAATAACTTGCAAATGGCTTCGACAGGCTCAGCCCGAACGGATGGACTTGTTTAGCATTGCCCTAAACAATAACGCAGAACTGTTGCGATTTTGTTTTAAATTGTTGCTTGCAAACCAATAACAATTTTCAGTTATTGCTGTGTTGCCCGGCATCCGCCACTTTCACACTGGTCGTCACCAAGCCGGTTGCTGGATAACCAGCCCAGAAGGTCACAACACCGACCAGCATTATGACACCCAGCCAGAGATATGAGCGACGGATGCCTTCCTTCGGCTCTGCGGATTTAAAACCGCTTACCATGGAACGCACCAGATTTTCGCGGTGCATCAAGCTGTTCACCACCACCCCGGCTATGTGAATAAATACGATAGCCAGCATGGCATTGGATGTAGCCTCATGCAATCCTTCCATCACATCGCCACCGATGTCCTGGAACAATATCACCCCGCTCACTCCGGACAAGATACCCAGTATCAGCAACAGCCAGATCGCCACACTTCCCGCCGGATTATGTCCAACATAATGCGGCGGCTTGCCCTTGAGCAGCGATATCGAATAAGCAACAATTTCGCGGGGTTTGAACAAAAAAGAGCGGAACTTCGCATAACGCGTACCGAAAAACCCCCACAGCAATCTGAACGCGATTAAGCCGAGGAGAGTGTAGCCGAGCACCACATGTATATCGCGGTAACGCTCCGTCTCAGCAGTTAGAAACGCGCCGCTGAAGGACAGCACCAGCAGCCAATGGAAAACCCGCGTCGGCACATCCCATACCAAGATACGTTGACTCATGATGATCTCCTTTTACTTGGGAATTTTTATATTGCGTTCACTGAAATCACCCCGATCCGCCTGTTGGTGGCAGGCAGAACAATTAGCCGGGCTCTTGACCTTCGGATTCTTCCAAACAGTCGGGGGAATTTCGTGGCTATCGTGCTTGCGCTTAAACCAGGCAGTCTCAGTGATCCGCAATGGCGCTGTCGAAGCACTCCAGCGGTTGGAAGCATTGTTCACCAGAAAAGTGGTGATCTCCTTGTTTTCCTGATCTGTCAGCGAAGCATCCGAACCGAAGTGCTTATCCAGACCGCTCATGACCTTGCGCCAAGATGCAGCAGGCAGTAATCCCGGCGAATAGGCGATGTGACAGGTAGAACATTCCTGCTGAAATTTTGCGTTAACTTGTGAGGGTTGAGCTGGTTTGCCGCGATTTTCGCCGCTGTATTTTTCAGCGCGATCACCTGCCTGTGCGATGGACATAGTCGCACCCATAACCAGCAAGGCCGAAACAAGTCTACGTGGAAAATTTTTATAATATTTTGACATATCAATCTCCTTGAGGGTGCCTCTAAAATTCAAGTTTCTAAACAAGACAAGGCACGAGTAAAAAATTTGAGCGCGGCATATATGTTGATATGTAAGCGATAATTTTTTTCGAGTAACGCCGTATTGTGACGAAACTTGGATTTTTAGAGGTGCCCATGATTATTTTTTAACGGTGAGCAGATAAGTAAGTACATCGCCTTTTTCCTGCGGTGTGCAAACTCGATCAAGCACGTCGTTACAGTTGCGCTTGAACCATTTTGCTACCTTGCCCGGGTCAGTGAATCGCTCTGCATTGGCAGATGGCGCAAACGGCTGTATGACTTTGCCGGTCTTTGCATGCTTGCCTGGCGCAGCCGGATTTTCGGTATGGCAAGAGGCGCAGCTCCATTCATTACCGTGTTTTGTTTTGAAAAAACTCTCCCCGCGCGTAGCTGAAAATCCCTTGAAACCCGAAGTAGCCTTTGCCGCATCGCTTTGAATGGCAGCCAGCGCCTCTTCCGGCGTTTGCGCGAAAGCTGGGCCTGAAATTAATCCGGCGACAGCCACCAGCGCTAACACCAGCATGACATTAAATTCGCGGAACATTTGTAACCTCCTTTATTGCATTAAGAGGTTCGTAGAATAAATGGCCAAGCTTAAGGGTTGCTTAAGAACAAATATTTTTGAAGGGCTTCAGAAATAACTAATTACAGTGGCCCCTCCGTCAAGACAATAATGCATCGAGTTTAAGAGGGTAACCATCTTCAGGCAGCGGTACGGCGCTGCCCCGGTTTGCAGATGTCAGAAGGGGCGTTGTGACCGCCCGGTTGAAACCGCAGGCCATAGCGGACTGTGGTGATTTTCTGATTCCGTTTGCTGCGAGCGTCTGCTTTATTGTGCCGAAAGGCGCGTTTGTCCAAACGAGGCAGCCGAGTATTTCCCTCATGGCAGTCACTCGACCATCAATCCGTATTACTATTGCACATACGGAAAGGCAACCTTAAAGCTTAAATAAGAAATCAATCTGTTGCCGAGCATCTCAACAGCCTTGGTCATCCGGCCTGGTGAAAATCTGGGCACTTGCGCAACCGCAGTGATAGTAAACCCGAATGGCAAACAAAGAAGCCACAGCCCGAATCAAAATCAACAAACTGCTCGAAGCGGCTGGCTGGCGCTTCTTCGCCGAAGGTAAATCACCCCCAAATATTCAGCTCGAACCCGGCAT
>CAIRGS010000276.1 GCA_903878125.1 uncultured Nitrosomonadales bacterium
AAATACCTTATCCAATTCCGCAGGCGTGACAACCCCGCAAACCGCAAAAATATCATAAATAGCTTTAGCATTTTTGTGCAATCCATTCTTTTTTAAAGAAATTACTGCAACATCAACTTTCAGCTCTAACTACTTGTCGCGCAAAGAAAAATATTGTTTTATTGCTTGACCCAGCCTGTTTTTTTCAATATAGTGAAGCGCAGTGGGGAAAAGTGGGTTTTTGTGGGTCAGCAAGCACAGGGTTGCGATAATGTTTCAGGGAGCTGCACAACTCAGTCTGGATAGCAAAGGTAGGCTCGCGATACCGGCTCGGCATCGTGATGTCTTGCTTGCTAATTTCGCCAGTCAATTAGTGCTAACTGCTGATGCGGATGGTTGCTTGCTGTGTTATCCGCAGCCTGAATGGCAACCGATACGCGACAAGTTACTAAAACTATCCTCTCTTAATCCCCGCATTCGCGCGCTACAACGCCGCCTGATTGGTTACGCCGAAGATGTCGAAATGGATGCCGCGGGACGCATACTGATTTCTCCTGCCTTGCGCAGCTATGCGACGCTGGATAAGCGCGTAATGCTGATTGGCCAAGGCAACAAACTAGAATTGTGGGATGAGGCGAAATGGACGGCGCAGCAGGAAATGGCGTTGTCGTTTGCTCATGGCGAACTTCCTCCGGAACTGGAGGGGTTCACGTTGTGAGTGGTTGCTTATCTCACACACCCAAACCATTGCATGAAACAGTTTTATTGCACGAAGCCATTGAGGCATTGCAGATTAAACCGGATGGTGTCTATGTGGATGGCACGTTCGGGCGCGGTGGACACAGTCAGCTGATACTGCAAAAGCTGGGCGCGATGGGTCGTTTGATTGCGTTGGATAAGGATCCGGAGGCAGTAGCTGCAGGGCAGGCAATTACTGATCCACGTTTTGTCATGGTGCACAGCGGATTCGCGCACTTGACCAAGTTGCTGGGCAAACTGGCGATTGAACAAGTGGACGGGGTGTTGCTCGATTTGGGGGTGTCTTCACCGCAACTGGATGATGAGCAACGCGGCTTCAGCTTCCGTTTCGACGCGCCGCTGGACATGCGCATGGACACCAGCAGCGGACAAACCGCAGCGGAATGGCTGGCCTCCGTAAATGAAAGTTTGCTTGGAGAGGTGATACGTGACTATGGCGAGGAACGGTTTGCTGCACAGATTGCAAGAGCGCTTGTTGCTGCACGCCAAGAGAAACCTATTGCCACCACACGTCAGCTCAGCGAAATTATTGCTCAGGCCGTGCGCACACGTGAGCCCGGGAAAAATCCGGCGACACGTACCTTTCAAGCTATACGGATTTATCTCAACCAGGAACTCGAAGAAATCGCGCGGATTCTCCCGCAGTGTGTGGATTGCCTAAGACCAGGAGGACGTATCGTGGTCATCAGTTTCCATTCGCTGGAAGACCGTATGGTCAAACATTTTCTGCGTGACATGGCGCAGGGCGATAAGTTGCCGCGTAATTTGCCGATTCGCGCTGCAGATATCCCCAAAGGTAGGCTGCACCTGGTTGGCAAAGCAATTCACGCCACATCGCAGGAGGTGGCAACCAACCCGCGAGCGCGCAGTGCGGTGATGCGCGTAGCAGAACGTGCAGGAGAGGCGCATGACTAGGGTGCATCTATTGCTCTTGCTTATGGTGATCATTTGCGCGCTGAGTGTTGTGACCTCACAAGACAAAGCACGCAAATTGTTTGCGGAATTACAAAAAGAAAAGGACCGCTCGCAGCAAATGGAAGAGGAATGGGGACGATTAAAGATTGAGCAGCGTACCTCGGCGAATCCAGCGCGGGTAGAAAAAATCGCTGTCAACCAGTTGCAAATGCAGCTACCGAAAAGCCGGCAGATCCAATTTATCCGTGCTGAAGAGCTGAGTGCAGCTTCAACGCAACCATGAATTATTCCAGCCATATACAGTCCGCAAAGTTTGCAACATTACCGTCGGGGCGTTCTCGACTGATATTTGTGTTGTTGCTATTGGGCATGGGTGCATTGATCGTGCGCGCAGTATATTTGCAAGGCATCCAAAAGAATTTCCTGCAAAAGAAAGGGAATGCAAGTTCCAGCCGTGTCATAGACATTAGCGCACACCGCGGCATAATTGCCGACCGCCATGGGGAACCGCTCGCCATCAGCACGCCAGTGGAATCCATTTGGGTTAGCCCGCAGGATGTGGAAGCGACACCACATCAAGTGCATCAGTTAGCGCAGGTCATGGGCATGGATGCAAAAGAAGTGAGGAGTCGTTTATTCGACACTACGCGTGATTTTGTTTATCTCCAGCGCCAATTACCACCCGAACAGGCGGAAAAAATCGTAAAACTGGGCATGCCCGGTGTGTCGCTACGGCGTGAGTATCGCCGCTATTACCCAAGCGGGGACATAACCGCGCATCTGCTTGGTTTCACTGACGTGGACGACAACGGTCAGGAAGGGCTGGAGCTGGCATTACAGAGTCAGCTCGGTGGCAAGACGGGTAGCCAGCGCGTAACCAAGGATGGCAAGGGTCATATTGTCGAAGACGTCGCCAGCATTCGCGCGCCCAAGCCGGGGAGCAATCTGGTGCTGAGTATGGACAGCAAAATCCAATATTTGGCTTACCGGGAAATAAAGCTGGCAGTCGAACAACATAATGCCAAAGCTGGCTCTATTGTAGTGCTGGATGCTCGAAGCGGCGAAGTATTGGCACTGGCCAATTGGCCAAGTTACAACCCAAATAATCGCGCCAAGCCCAGCCTTCAGGTACTACGCAACCATGCTGTAACTGACCTATTCGAACCGGGCTCCACGCTCAAGCCATTCACCGTGGCAGCGGCGCTGGAGTCTGGTAACGTGACGCCACAAACCATTATTAATACCGAGAATGGGGTAATGCTGGTCGGTGGACACAAAATTCATGACACCCACCCCGAAAAAACGCTCACAGTGGCGCAAGTAATTCAGAAATCCAGCAATGTAGGCGCGGCCAAGATTGCGCTATCGTTGCCGCCAGAAACAATCTGGCAAAGCCTGAACGAAAGTGGCTTTGGTACGCAGGCCGGCAGCGGTTTCCCCGGTGAAGCGGTGGGTAAGCTGCGCGATTACAAGAAGTGGCGGCCGATTGATCAGGCCACGCTTTCCTATGGCCACGGCATTTCCGTCAGTCTGTTGCAACTGGCGCGCGCCTATACAATATTTGCCAACCATGGTGAATTGAAACCAGTGTCATGGCTTAAGCTGGACACACCTGTGGGCGGCAAGAAAGTATATTCGGATGCCACCGCGCGCGAAATACTCAATATGCTGGAACTGGCGACTCTGCCAGGTGGCACCGCGCCGTTGGCACAGATCAATGGCTACCGCGTAGCGGGCAAGACTGGTACTGCGCACAAGCTAGAGGGGGGGCGCTACATCAATCGTTATATTTCTTCTTTTGTCGGATTGGCGCCCGCGTCCAGCCCACAACTGATAGTGGCAGTGATGATCAACGAGCCAAACAAAGGCCAGTATTACGGTGGTTTGGTCGCAGCACCGGTATTCAGTAATGTGATGGGCGCGGCGCTACGCTTGCTCAACGTGCCTAACGATACTCGGCTCGGAAATTTAGTAATGCCGCCATCTGTCGATATCGTGAAGGAGGAAGTATGAGCTTCCATTCCGACCTCATTTCCTCCCTCGGCGTAAAGGTCACACGGCTAGTGACGGATAGCCGCGCGGTTGCGCCAGGCGATACATTCATCGCGTACCCCGGCAGCAAAGCAGATGGACGCCAGTTCATTAAGCAATCTATCGCAAATGGTGCCAATGCGGTGATCTGGGAAGCGCACGGCTTTAGGTGGAACGAAGCATGGCAACTCCCCAATTTGGCAGTTGCCGATCTGCGCCATCATGCCGGAGAGATTGCTGACCATGTATATGGCAGGCCTTCGCAAAAATTGTGGGCAGTTGGTATCACCGGCACCAACGGTAAGACATCTTGCTGCCACTGGATTGCACAATCGTTTTGCGCACTGGGCAAAAAAACTGCGCTGATCGGAACCTTGGGCAACGGCTTCCAATCTGCGTTGCAGCCCACTCTTAACACCACACCTGATGCCATCCACCTGCACGAATTGTTAGCTGAGTATCTCGCACATGGCGCGCAGGCTGTTGCAATGGAAGTGTCCTCTCATGCTTTGGAACAGGGACGCGTGAGTGGGGTGCAATTCGATGTAGCGCTGCTTACCAATCTCAGCCGAGACCATCTCGATTATCACGGTGACATGCAAAGCTATGCGGCGGCCAAGCGACGCTTATTCGATTGGAAAACGCTTAAATACATTTTACTCAACCTGGATGATGCATTTGGTGCCGAGCTTGCCGAACAACTGCAGGACAAAGGTGTGGAAGTGGTGGGCTACGGTCTAAACGACGATGCCTTGGCCCTGGCTGAGCGCCTCGGTTTACGCATGGTTTACGGTGGTGCATTACACATGAATGTGCATGGGTTCAGCCTGCAAATACATTCCAGCTGGGGCGGTGGTGAGCTGCATAACACACTGATCGGGCGCTTTAATGTTGCCAATCTGTTAGGTGTTCTGGCGGTATTGCTGGTGAGCGGCGTGACGTTAAGCAATGCGCTGCACGAATTATCGCGTATCAGCGCGGTGCCCGGACGCATGCAGGCTTTTGGTAATGGCGGCGATCGCCCCACTGTGGTGGTGGACTATGCACATACTCCGGATGCACTGGAAAAAGTGTTGCAGGCCGTGCGTGAAGTGCTCGGACATGCGCCAGTCGGACGTGAATCGGTCGGGGCTGGCGGCGGCAAACTGGTTTGTGTGTTCGGTTGTGGCGGCGACCGTGACCGCGGCAAACGCCCGATGATGGGGGCTATCGCAGCCAAATTGGCAGACATCTCTATTATTACCAGCGACAACCCGCGCAGTGAAGCGCCACTCGACATTATCGCAGCCATTGTCTCCGGCATTACATCCGGAAGAAGGAAAACGAACGGCACATACCAAATCATCGAAGATCGCGCCTCAGCCATCGCACAAGCAGTACTCAGCGCGCATGCGAAGGATATCGTATTGATTGCTGGTAAAGGGCACGAGACGTCCCAGGAAATCAAAGGTGTGAAATATCCATTCAGCGACGCAGAGGTTGCACAGCGCGCATTGTTGGCTTGGCGCAATGAGGAGCGGGCATGATGCTGCTATCGCAGGCTGCGCAGGTGTTGGGCTGTGAGCTTGTCGGCCACGATGTATTGTTTACCTCCGTGTCCAGCGATAGTCGAACGATCACTTCAGGCGATCTATTTGTAGCGTTGCAAGGCGAAAATTACGATGGCGCTGCATTTGTTGCCAGTGCTAGTCAAAGCGGTGCAGTCGCTGCATTGGTAAAAACTACAAGTTATCGGGTCATTGAATCACCATGCCCATTACTGCTGGTCGAAGACACGCGCCTGGCATTAGGTCGTCTGGCAGCTTATTGGCGTGCGCAGTTCAATTTTCCTGTGATTGCAGTGACCGGCAGCAATGGCAAGACCACTGTGAAGGAAATGTTGGCAAGCATATTGCGCGCGGCAACAGGTGATGATGGCGCAGTGTCTGCAACACTTGGAAACCTCAACAATGACATTGGTGTGCCACTTACCTTGCTTAAGTTGAGAGCCGAGCATCGCTATGCAGTAATCGAGATGGGCATGAACCATACGGGAGAAATTGAATACCTGACCCGACTAGCACGGCCGGATATCGCCATTGTCAACAACGCGGGCAGCGCGCACTTGGCCGAACTGGGTTCGGTGAAGGCGGTGGCACTCGCTAAAGGAGAAATTTTCATAGGGTTGTCGCCTCAAGGCACTGCAGTCATTAATGCCGATGATGCTTATGCACCACTATGGCGCGAGTTGGCAGACGGCCATACGATTATTGAATTCGGTCTGGGAAAAAACAGGGCGGTAAATGCGCAATGGCAGATAAAGGGCTATGGCGCATATATCGAAGTGAGCATGCCGCAGGGTAGCTTCAGTGCACAGTTGCAAGTACCGGGAGAGCACAACGTACGCAACGCGCTGGCGGCTACTGCTGCAGCGTTGGCCTTACACGTACCCTTGTCAGCGATTGTGGCAGGGCTGGAAAAGTTTTCTGGCGTGGCCGCTCGTTTGCAGCGTAAAGCTGCGCTGCATGGTGCGATGCTGATAGATGATAGCTATAACGCCAATCCAGCCTCACTGCACGCCGCGCTCGAGGTATTGGCGCAGAGCGCCGGTAAAAAGATCCTGGTACTAGGCGACATGGGAGAGCTAGGGGAGGATGCCGTACGCCTGCATGGCGAAATTGGCGCAGAAGCCCTCCGTTTGGGGGTGAACCAGCTATTGGCACTGGGCAAATTGACACTTCATACGGTACGTGAGTTCGGCTCAGGCGCCCGCCACTTTGAACGCATTGAGGATTTATTAGCCGAGCTGGATATGAATTTGGATGCTGACAGCACGCTACTAGTGAAGGGCTCTCGCTTCATGCGCATGGAGCGAGTAGTGCAGCACTGCACTGGAACAAATAAGGTGCGGGAGGAAAGAAGCAAAGAAGCGTCCATGCACAATCTTCACCAGATTTCCAATCCCCTTAACCGACCAGCCGAAAGAAACAAAAATGTTACTTAAATTCGCGCAATGGTTATCGCAATATGTCAGTGGTTTCAGCGTATTCAATTACATCACTCTGCGCGCCGTGCTGGCAGCGATGACTGCGTTGTCTATTTCCTTCCTGGTCGGACCGATGATGATACGCAAGCTGACCGCCTACAAAATAGGCCAAGCGGTACGGGATGACGGCCCACAGACGCATCTGATAAAAGCTGGCACGCCAACCATGGGAGGAGCGTTAATTCTCACCTCGATCGCCATCACCACATTATTGTGGGCCGATCTGAGTAATAAATATGTATGGGTGGTATTGCTCACCACATTGAGTTTCGGCGCGATCGGCTGGGTCGATGACTACCGCAAAGTGGTTCATCGCAACCCCAAGGGGCTATCTGCCAAAACCAAGATATTCTGGCAATCCATTATTGCGGTGATCGTAGCGGCGTACCTGTGGCAGCACGCCAGCCTGCCTGCGCATACCGAACTTATCGTGCCCTTCTTCAAGCATCTGGTATTTCCGCTGGCAGCATTCACTTTCATTCTGCTGGCCTACCTGGTTATCGTCGGCACCAGTAACGCAGTAAATTTGACCGATGGTCTGGACGGCTTGGCGATCATGCCCACGGTGATGATCAGCAGTGCGCTGGCGATCTTCGCTTATGTTGCGGGCCATGCCGTGTTCGCCAAGTATCTTGGCATGCCACATGTTCCTGGCGCAAGCGAATTAGCGGTCTTCTGCGGCGCAATTGCGGGCGCAGGGTTAGCTTTTTTGTGGTTTAACGCTTATCCGGCAGAAGTGTTCATGGGCGACGTAGGTGCGCTGGCGCTGGGCGCTGCACTCGGCACGGTGGCAGTGATCGTGCGCCAGGAAATCGTACTGCTCATCATGGGTGGGGTGTTCGTGCTGGAAACGCTATCGGTAATCATCCAGGTGGCTTCTTTCAAGCTGACTGGCAGGCGCATCTTTCGCATGGCACCACTCCATCATCATTATGAATTGAAGGGCTGGAAAGAGAATCAAGTAGTTGTTCGGTTTTGGATTATTTCGATGATGTTGGTATTAGTCGGATTGACGACGCTGAAATTGCGATGATGAAATTGTCAAACAAATTGGTGCTGGTGCTGGGTCTCGGCGAGACCGGGCTGTCGCTCGTGCGTTGGCTTAGTGCGCAGGGTGCGCGGGTGCGCGCTGCGGACAGTCGTGACCTCCCTCCCTCCTTAGATGAATTGCGTACGCTGTTTCCCGAGACGGAGTTGCACTGCGGTGTGTTTCGCAGCGCATTGCTCAATGATATCGACTTGATCGCCATCAGTCCCGGGATACCAATGAGCAACCAATTCGTCGTGCAGGCGGCGGCGCGTGGCATTCCAATAATGGGCGATATTGAATTATTTGCGCAATCATTGCCGCAAGACCGGCGCCCGAAAATTATTGCCATCACCGGTGCCAATGGTAAGTCCACGGTAACCAGCATGGTCGGTGCGATGTGCCGTGCAGCAGGGTTAGACACAGCAGTGGCTGGCAATATTTCGCCCGCAGTGCTGGATGTGCTATTGCAGCGCCAAGGACAGCAGCCGGATGTTTGGGTGCTTGAACTTTCCAGCTTTCAGTTGGAAACCACATCCTCACTCAGTGCGGATGCAGCAACGGTACTCAACATCAGCGAAGACCATCTCGATCGTTATTCTGACATAAACGAATATATAGCCGCGAAGGCGCGCATCTTCCGTAACAATGGGCAGAACAGCGTGCAAGTGCTCAATCGCGATGATGAATTCAGTGCTGGCATGGCGTTATCAGGACGCATTCTAAATACATTTGGATTGAATACCCCGCCTCCCACTGATAGTGACTGGGGCATAGATAGCAGTGGCGAGGATGTATGGCTAATGCATGGCCAACGGCGCGTGATGAATGCCAATGAGCTGCGAGTGGTGGGGCTACATAATGTGGCCAATGCATTGGCTGCCCTTGCCTTGTCCCATGCCGTGGGTTTGCCGCTGACCCCGTTACTGAATGCGTTACGCGCTTTCGAGGGTTTGCCGCATCGCGTGCAACCAATCGCGAAGATCAACCACATCATTTATTACGACGACTCCAAAGGAACTAATGTCGGCGCTACCATAGCGGCGCTAAAGGGTTTAGGACGGCCCGCCGTTTTGATCGCGGGCGGAGAGGGCAAAGGGCAGGATTTTGCGCCGCTCTATCCGGTAGTGATGCAGTATGCGCGCGCTATAGTGCTCATCGGACGCGATGCTGACAAGATTGCAGCAGTCTTGCAGAATTGCGGCGTGCCTGTAGTTCATGCACGCGATATGGTCGATGCAGTGCGTCAGAGTGCCACTCTGGCGCAGCCGGGTGACGTAGTGCTCTTATCACCGGCCTGCGCCAGCTTTGATATGTTCCGTAATTACAGCCATCGTGCTGAAGTATTTACCGCTGCGGTGCATGCGTTACAAGAGGAGGTGGCATGCTCGCCGCAAGCCTGACCAGCCACCGCCATGCCTTGGTGGAATACGACGAGATACTGTCGTGGATAACCATCGCGTTGCTGGCGTTCGGACTGGTAATGGTGTATTCGGCTTCTATCGCCACTGCCGAAGCCAGCAAGTTCACCGGCTTTCAGCCTGCGTATTATTTGGTGCGGCATGGCCTGTATATTTTCGTCGGTATCGTGGCCGGCGTCATGGCGTTCCAGGTATCGCTGGATAGCTGGCAGAGGCTGGCGCCCTACCTGTTTCTGCTTGGCGTGGCACTGCTGATTCTAGTGCTTATCCCCGGCATCGGGCGCGAAGTGAATGGCAGCCGCCGCTGGCTTTCACTGTTCGTCATTAATCTCCAGCCATCTGAACTCATAAAATTATTTGCCGTGCTGTATGCCGCCGATTACACCGTACGCAAAGGCTTGCTCAACTATCACTGGAGCCGAGTATTTCTGCCGATGTTCGCGGTGATGGCGTTGGTTGGATGGTTGTTATTGCTAGAACCGGATATGGGTTCTTTCGTGGTGATTTGTATTGTCGCGGGATCCATCCTGTTTCTTGGCGGTTTCAATATCAAGGTGTTCGCCGCATTGGTGATTGCCCTGCCTGTCGCATTTGCAGCTCTTATTTTCTCATCACCCTATCGCATGCAGCGCGTAGTCGGCTTCATGGATCCATGGTCTGATCCTTACGGCAAGGGATACCAGTTAAGTCATGCACTGATCGCATTTGGTCGTGGCGAATGGTTCGGCGTGGGACTGGGCGGCAGTTTACAAAAATTGTTCTACTTGCCGGAAGCACATACAGACTTTCTACTCGCGGTAATTGCTGAAGAGCTTGGCTTCGTTGGTATATGCATGGTTATCCTGTTATTTGCCGGGCTGATCATTCGCGCCTTCGCCATCGGCCGTCAAGCTGCCAATCTCGATCGCCAGTTTGCCGCGCTGGTGGCACAGGGTATTGCCGTGTGGCTGGGCGTGCAAGCGATGATAAATATTGGCGTAAATACGGGAGTATTGCCCACCAAAGGATTAACCCTGCCCTTTCTCAGTTTTGGCGGCAGCAGCGTGGTAGTGAGTTGCATTGCGGCAGCGCTGCTACTCCGTATCGATTGGGAAAACAGACGCATATTGAGAGGCCTGCCAACATGACTCGTAAGATCCTGATCATGGCAGGCGGAACGGGTGGCCATATCTTCCCGGCTTTGGCTGTGGCAGGCTACCTGCGCTCGAAAGGCTGGCACGTCATTTGGCTGGGCGCGCCCAGAAGCATGGAAGCAGAGTTGGTGCCCCGACATGGCTATGAAATGGCTAGTGTGCGGTTCTCCGGTTTGCGCGGAAAGGGGCTGTTGCGCAAATTGATGCTGCCACTAAATCTACTGCTGGCATTGGGGCAAAGCTGTGCTGCATTGTTGCGTCATCGTCCCGACGTGGTGCTGGGCATGGGGGGTTATATCACCATTCCTGGCGGAATCATGGCTGCATTGATGCGCCGCCCATTGTTGATTCACGAACAAAATTCCATTGCCGGACTGAGCAACAAGGTTCTGGCACGATTAGCCGCAAGAGTGCTGAGCGGTTTTCCGTACGTACTGCCAACAGCTGAATGGTGTGGCAATCCAGTACGCGACAGTATCGCCATGCTACCCGAGCCGCAGGTACGCTACGCCGCACGGAGCGGAGTGCTTAACCTGTTAGTGCTGGGTGGCAGTTTGGGAGCGAAGGCAATCAACGATTGCGTGCCACAGGCATTGGCATTATTACCACAGGCTACACGCCACAATGTGTTACATCAAACTGGCAAGCAGCATTTAGAAGCGGTGCGCACCGCTTACCAGCAAGCGGCAGTAAATGCCGAGTCTCAGCCATTTCTGGATGATATGGCACGGCACTATGCCTGGGCGGATGTCGTAATTTGTCGTGCCGGAGCCTTGACTATCGCCGAACTGGCAGCAGCTGGCGTAGCCAGCATACTGGTGCCATTTCCGTTCGCGGTGGATGATCACCAGACCGGCAATGCGCGATTTCTCAGCGAGCGCGGCGCGGCCGCCCTGCTACCGCAGACCGAATTGAAACCGCAGCCCTTGGCCAATTTATTACAGGGAATCACTAGGGAACGTGCTCTGAACATGGCGCAAAGCGCGCGCAAACTAGCCAAACCGGAAGCAACACTGTGTGTTGCACAAGTATGCATGGAGTTGGCAGGATGAAACATAAAGTTAAACACATCCACTTCATTGGCATTGGTGGCTCCGGCATGAGCGGAATAGCTGAAGTATTACTCAATTTAGGCTATCAGGTGAGCGGTTCTGATATTGCTGACAATGCCATCATACAGCGTATGAAACAACTCGGCGCGACGGTGTATTTGGGGCATGACGGTAGTCATTCGGCGAATGCCAATGCAGTAGTCGTGTCTTCCGCAGTGAATTCAGACAACCCGGAGATAGTAGCCGCGCGCGCGCGCAATATTCCAGTGGTACCGCGCGCAATGATGCTGGCAGAACTAATGCGTTTACGCCAGGGAATCGCCGTGGCCGGCACACATGGCAAGACCACCACCACCAGCCTGATCGCGAGCGTGTTAGCCAAAGGTGGTTTTGATCCGACCTTTGTCATTGGCGGAAAGCTTAACAGTAGCGGCACCAACGCCAAGCTGGGAACTGGCGAATTTATCGTAGTGGAAGCAGATGAATCGGATGCTTCGTTTTTGTACCTGCAACCCATCTTGGCTGTGATTACCAACATAGATGCTGATCACATGGAAACATACGAGCATGATTTCTCGAAGCTGAAGCAGGCATTCGTAGATTTCGTCGAACACTTGCCATTCTATGGCATGGTCATGGTATGCGCGGATGATGCCAACATACGCGACATTCTGCCCAGTATCAGCAAGCCAGTTACCACTTACGGTTTTGCCGAAGACGCGCAAATCCGTGCGGTGAATGTACGTCATCAAGATGGCAAGATGCGATTCACCGCATTATGCCGACAAAATGGACAGCCTCGCGATCTGGATATCATACTCAATTTGCCCGGACAGCATAACGTACAGAATGCGCTGGCAGCAATCGCCGTGGGGCTGGAAGTCGGCGTAGCAGATGATGCCATCGTTAGCGCGCTGGGTGAATTCGAGGGCGTTGGTCGGCGTTTTCAACGCTATGGCGAAATTCCACTGGCGGGTAGCGGCACCTATACTCTGGTCGATGATTACGGCCACCATCCCATCGAAATACTGGCGACAGTAAATGCTGTGCGCGGGGCATTTCCGGGGCGGCGTTTAGTGCTGGCGTTTCAGCCCCATCGCTACACGCGTACGCGTGATTTATTTGAAGATTTCGTCAAGGTATTAAGCGGGGTGGATGTGCTATTGCTGGCCGAAGTATATGCCGCTGGCGAGCTGCCCATCGTAGCGGCAGACGGGCGTGCACTGACCCACGCTTTACGTGTGGCCGGGCAAAACAAGGTGCTGTTCGTGGAACAAATTCAAGATATGCCGCAGGCCATTCTGAATATGGCACAAGCCGGTGATGTAATCGTAACCATGGGAGCGGGTTCTATTGGCGGTGTAGCGGGCATGCTAAAAAATTTAGCCACCAATCCTGGCGCATCTCCAAAATGAACATGCTCGAACCTGCCCAATTTATGACCGAAGAATTGCGCGGAACGCTACGCAGCAACATCGCCATGGCCCAGCACACCAGTTGGCGTGTGGGTGGCTATGCCGAGAGAGTCTATCAACCCGCTGATCTGGCCGACTTGATTGTTTTTCTGCGTACCTTGCCCGCAGGTTTACCGGTAGTCGCGGTGGGATTGGGCAGCAACCTGTTGGTGCGTGATGGCGGTCTACGCGGCACGGTGCTGCTATTACATGCGGCGCTCACCGAAATGCGTATCGAAGCGGATGGATCAATCTATGTGCAGGCTGGTGTAACCGGTGCCAAGCTGGCCCGGTTCGCTGCCAAGCATAATTTGAGGGGTGCGGAATTCTTCGCCGGAATACCCGGCACACTGGGCGGAATGTTGGCTATGAACGCTGGCTGCTACGGTAGCGAAACGTGGAATGTGGTGGCAAATGCGCAAACGCTAATGCGTAGCGGGAAACTATTGGAACGTGAGCCGAATGATTATGAGATTAGCTATCGGCATGTTGTGTTGCGAAAGAAGGATGCAAATCTTGAGCACGACGACGCCCGCATCCCTAATTCCTTGCCTTTTCATCAAGAGGAATTTTTCGTTGGCGCAAGATTGCGCTTGCCAACTGGTGACGGCGAAGTCGCCCGCCGCGAAATTAAGGCACTGCTCTCCAAACGCATTGCCTCCCAGCCCTTAAACCTGCCGAATGCCGGCTCGGTGTTCCGCAATCCGCCAAATGATTATGCGGCACGATTGATCGAGCAGTGCGGGTTGAAAAACTTGCAGATCGGCGGTGCGCGCGTGTCGGAACAGCACGCCAACTTTATCGTGAATGTGGGCGGAGCCACGGCGGCAGACATTGAAAATCTGATTAACGAAGTGCAGGCACGTGTGCAACACAAGGCCGGCATTTGCCTGCATCAGGAAGTGCGAATCATAGGTGAGTACGCAAGCACTCATGAATAAGCTATCCCTTTTTCCACAATCTCTGCCTCCTGCACAACATGGAAAAGTTGCGGTCTTGTACGGCGGGCGCTCCGCCGAGCGCGAAATCTCGCTCAAGAGCGGAACAGCAGTCCTGACCGCGCTACTAAAAAATGGGGTTGATGCCCAACCATTTGATCCTGCCGAACAGGATTTATATAAGCTGCTGGAGGGTGGATTCAAGCGCGCATTCATTGCGCTGCACGGACGCTTTGGCGAAGACGGCACGATGCAAGGCGCACTCGAATTGATGAACATACCCTATACCGGTAGCGGGGTATTGGCTTCAGCGTTAGCCATGGACAAGTGGCGCAGCAAGCTCGTGTGGCAGGCTGCAGGACTGCCTGTTCCGGCTTATGAGATGCTCGATGCAGCCAGCGATTTAGATGCAACAGTGGAACGGCTGGGGTTGCCGCTATTCATCAAGCCAGCCAATGAAGGTTCCAGTGTGGGCATCAGTAAAGTGAAGAAGGCCAGTGAAATGCGAGCTGCCTATGCAGAAGCGGCGAAACACGACAAATTGGTAATTGCGGAAGCATTCATTGGCGGGGGGGAATACACGGTTGCCATCCTTGGTGAGCAGGCACTGCCAGTAATCAAGATAGAACCAGCCAATGAATTTTATGACTATGAGGCAAAGTATTTACGCAACGATACACGCTATCTGTGCCCCTCTGATTTGTCGCAAGAAAAGGAAGCCGAGATGCAACGGCTGGCACTACAAAGCTTTGAACTGATAGGAGGCGCCGGCTGGGGACGAGTGGATTTTTTGATGGATGATGCTGGACAACCCTATTTACTAGAGATCAATACCGTACCCGGCATGACCGACCATAGCCTGGTGCCGATGGCGGCACGTCAGGCCGGAATAAGTTTCGAGCAACTGGTGCTAACCATACTGGAGTTGGCCCATGTGGGATAAGCCGGAGTCGCTACACATGATTTCCAGCGCACTGTTCGGCATTTGCTTCGTACTGGTTTTATATGGCGCGTTGCACTATGCGTCGCACTTGCCAGTGTTTGCGCTACGCGTCGTCTCTGTTAGTAATGCGCCGCGCCAAGTCGCTCCTGCTCAGATCGAGGCTATGGTGCGCAATGAATTGCGCGGTAATTTTTTCACTGTCGATCTGGAACGAACGCGGCGGGCTTTTGAGAACATCCCCTGGGTGCGTAAAGTAAGCATCCGGCGCCATTTCCCTTGGCGGCTGGAGATAGCATTGGAAGAGCATGTAGCGCTGGCGCATTGGAACAACGCAGGGCTGGTGAGTACCCACGGCGAAGTGTTCTCGGCAGAGACGGACAAGCTATTGCCGAAATTCATCGGGCAGCCCGATGGCGCAGCCGAAGTGACCCAGATGTTTGCCGCATTGACTAAGCAGCTGGCACCGCTTAAGCAGGAAATTACAGAAATCAGCTTGTCTCCGCGCCGCTCCTGGCGGTTGCGCTTGAACAACGGCATGCTGCTGGAATTGGGGCGTGAGCAGTCAACGCAGCGCTTGGCGCGCTTTGTAGCGGTGTACCCATACAGCCTGATGCCCATGCAACAAAATAACGAATTTTTTCATGCAGGAAAAGCACCGCATCAAAATGGGCTGCAACGCAGGGTAGAGTATGTGGATCTGCGTTATAGCAATGGCTTCGCCGCTTACCTGTCGGATACAGCAAACGGTCTTGGCATACTCGAGAAAAAAGCAATGTAGGGCGAAGCCAAAAATTCCATAGAAAATTTATTTCATGATGGAACACGTATTCTAGTGAATGCATCGACTATACAACGCACAGAAAGTTTAGGCAGTGGAGAAATGCAATGAGTAATAGCAGGGAAAACAAGAATTTGATCATAGGGCTGGACATCGGTACTTCCAAGATTGTCACTATCGTCGCTGAGGCCAAGCCTGAAGGAGCCATGGAAATAATCGGCGTAGGAATGTACGAATCCTCCGGCATGAAGAAGGGGATGGTCGTCAATATTGACGCGACCGTGGCTGCAATCCAGCGTGCGCTGGGTGATGCCGAATTAATGGCCGATTGCAAGATACGTGAGGTTTACACGGGCATCGCGGGCAGCCATATTAAAAGTTCCAATGCCAATGGCATGGTCAAGATTAAAGATAGGGAAGTTGCGCAGGCTGACATCGACCGGGCAGTTGAAACCGCCAGCTCGCTAAGCTTGCCTGGCGACCAGCAGATATTGCACATTCTGGAACAGGAATTCAGCATCGACGGACAAGGAAATATCAAGAAGCCGCTGGGTATGAGCGGTATGCGCCTTGAGGTTGAGGTACATATCGTTACTGGTGCGGTAGCAGCAGCACAGAACATCATAAAGTGCGTGCACCGCTGCGGACTGATGGTGCAGGAGATAATCCTGCAACCGCTGGCATCCAGTAAGGCGGTATTGTCGGACGATGAGAGAGATTTAGGCGTGTGCCTAGTGGACATCGGCGGCGGCACTACCGATGTGGCAATTTTCACTGGTGGTGCGATTCGTCATACCGCCGTAATTCCGATTGCAGGCGACCAGATTACGAATGATATCGCAATGGCTTTGCGCACCCCGACTACGGATGCGGAGGACATCAAGATCAAATATGGCTGCGCTCTGCGCCAACTCGCTGACGATGGCCCGATCAGCGTCCCTGGAGTTGGTGAGCGAGGTATACGGATGTTGTCGCGGCAAACCTTGGCAGAGGTCATTGAGCCACGCGTGGAGGAGCTGTATATGCTGGTGCAGGCTGAGTTGCGCCGCAGTGGATTCGAAAATTTGCTGTCCTCGGGTATCGTCATCACTGGAGGCAGCAGCGCCATGCAAGGCATGGTGGAATTGGGTGAGGAAATATTCCATATGCCGGTGCGTTTAGGGCTGCCACGCTATATAGGAGGACTATCTGATGTGGTGAAAACACCCCGTTTTTCCACCAGTGTTGGCTTACTGCTCTATGGGTTGGAGCAACATCAGCGCAATCAAACTGCGCGTCAGCGCTCGAATACTTTCAGTGACGTGTTGAGCAGCATGAAAGCATGGTTCAAAGGAAATTTTTAGTGGAACAATTTTAGCTGAGCACAACCAAGTTGGTTATTAACTATTTTAGTTTATATTGTAAATAACAAGGAGAAAACAATGTTTGAAATCGAGAATGTACAACTTCAGGACGCAGTAATTAAGGTTATCGGCGTGGGCGGTTGCGGCGGCAATGCAGTGGATCATATGATTGAGAAAGGCGTACAGGGTGTAGAGTTCATCGTCATTAATACAGATGCCCAAGCGCTCAATCGCAACAAAGCACGAACTCAGTTACAGATAGGTGCCACGATTACTAAGGGGTTGGGTGCGGGGGCAATTCCGGATATTGGACGTGCTGCTGCCGAGGAAGATCGCGAGCGCATTGCCGCTTTGATCCAAGGTGCCAATATGATATTTATCACAGCCGGAATGGGGGGCGGCACGGGCACCGGTGCAGCACCCATAGTAGCGCAGATAGCCAAGGAAATGGACATTCTCACCGTGGCCATAGTGACCAAACCATTTCTTCATGAAGGCAAGCGCATGCGTTTGGCACAAACTGGCATCGAATCACTGTGCGAGCATGTGGACTCACTCATCATCGTGCCAAACGAAAAGCTGATGACCGTGCTGGGCGAAGATACTACTTTACTGGATGCATTCAGCGCCTCAAATAGTGTGTTGCAGGGCGCAGTGGCGGGCATTGCCGAGGTAATTAATGTACCCGGCCTGATGAATGTAGACTTTGCCGATGTACGCACCCTTATGTCTGAAAACGGCATGGCGATGATGGGATCGGCTACTGCTTCCGGATCTGATCGCGCTAAAGTTGCAGCAGAACGCGCCATGTCCAGCCCTTTGCTTGAAGATGTGAATTTAGCAGGCGCGCGAGGTGTGCTGATAAATATCAGCTCCAGCAGCAAACTCACCCTGAGGGAATTCAGGGAAATTACCGACAGTGTGCAATTTGCCATTGAAGAAGCCACCGTAATAGTTGGCTCTGTGTTCGATGAGAGCATGGGTGACGAACTGCGAGTGACCATAGTGGCAACTGGTTTGGGCTCGCCGCTGGAACGCAAGCAAGCCAAGCCTGAACTTGTTTATGGGCTACGCACAGGCACTCATAACGAACCAATTTTCGCGGGCAATTATAAAGAGCTTGAAATGCCTGCGGTAATCCGTAACGGTCGTCACCGCGAAGCAGTCGAAGCGATGAAACTGTCCGGTGTAGACACACTAGACATTCCCTCCTTTCTGCGTAAGCAAGCAGATTAGTACCGTTCTGGGAGCGCGAACATTCCACCCTTTTCAACCTTTGTGGTCAGGATACACAAGGGCAGGGTGGCGGGCAGGAAATTCACCTCAATGAAAGGTGGCTTACCTTGCGCTAATTCTCATGCGCTTAATTTGACCGCATGTGGAATCGACACGCAGCAATATGCGCGCGATTTGTTCAAAAATTCCTGTATAAAATCGGTATAAACCGATGCCAGAATGAACTATGTTAAAATTTTATATCATTTATGAATTTTTTAAAGCAACATGGTTAAACAACGCACATTAAAAAATTCTGTGCATGCTACCGGGGTAGGGCTGCATACTGGTGAGCGGGTTACGCTTACCTTATCTCCTGCACCAGCAAATAGCGGCATTGTATTCCGCCGCGTGGATGCTGTGCCAGTGGTGACGATACGCGCTGAAGCAAACGCGGTGCACGATACCCGCCTGTCCACCTGCCTGGAAATAAACGGCACGCGGATAGCCACTATTGAGCACCTAATGTCCGCTTTTGCCGGGCTTGGTATTGACAATGCCTTTGTTGACTTGACTAGCGCAGAAGTGCCGATAATGGACGGTAGCGCTGGGACATTTATTTTCCTGTTGCAATCTGCAGGCATCATCGAACAGTCTGCTGCAAAGAAATTCATTCGCATAAAAAAAATTATAGAGATCAAGGATGGTGATAAGTGGGTACGCTTCGAACCATTCAACGGCTACAAACTTAGCTTTACTATTAATTTTTCCCACCCTGTATTTGCCTCTACCAAGCAGCATGTAACGATAGATCTGGGAGAGCATTCTTACATAAAGGAAGTAAGCCGAGCCCGCACCTTCGGCTTCATGCATGACGTTGAGAATATGAGAGCTCAGGGATTGGCGCTGGGCGGCAATTTAGACAATGCAATCGTGATGGATGAATACCGCATCATCAACCCAGACGGATTGCGCTTTGAGGATGAGTTCGTCAAGCACAAAATACTCGATGCCATTGGCGACCTATATTTGCTCGGGCATCCGTTGATCGGCGCATTCTCTGGTTATAAATCCGGCCACGCCCTGAACAATGCCTTGCTACGCACCTTGCTTGCTGATGAACAGGCGTGGGAATTCGTGACTTTCAATAAGACCGAGGAAGCGCCTGCGTTCCTGCGCTTACAATTACAGACTGCCTGATTCTTCATCAGGCAACCTCCATCCATTTCCGACAAGCGGAGTAAGGATTAGGGGAAGTTAAATCCACCTACTCAACTGTCAGGGTAAACACTTTGCTCATTTTACGTCTGCTGCTCATCCTGGCCGCCCTATTCATTGTCATTTCTGGCGGAGCGTATATGCTTACCCGCAATCGCCGCTATCTAAGTCTAGCTTGGCAAATCGTGCGCTTCGTGATTTTTATGCTGTTGATATTTGCCGTGCTGTTTTTATTGGAACGTTATGTTTTGGTAGGTTGGCGCATTTTTGTTTAAAATTAGCCGTCACTGAACAACCAGTAAAATCAGCAGTTACCAAGCTCAATGCAATGAGCTTTCAGAATCCTTGCCTTGATGTTGCATAAACTTTTCAGCAGCCTTAAGCACATCGTCTAAAGGAATGATAAATGTTAGCTCAACCTCGCCCATAAACACCCGTACAGCGCACTCAGTAGCGGTTCGGCCAATGGCTAATTCGACATGCTGTGCAGGAAGTGCATTTTTAGGACCAGACCAAGATTTCACTTTTGAATCTGGTTCTCTTGCCCATTTCGATGCAAGTCCAAGAACTGGGTATATAAGAGCATTCAATCCTTCTGGATTGATGATAAATTCAGTTTCAGCGCCATTAGTATCTGTTAATGCAAGACAAACTACGTTACTTGCATCGGTAGGGTATGTGCGAACTGAAGCAATTGGTCTTACAGGTTTTTCGTTTGACATGTTTTTCCTACGATAGAGACAATAGTTTAATCCGCGCTTTAATATTTGGCTGAATGACACCCCCCCGAGAAAGCAACCGCGAAGAAGTATCACCAAAAGTGAAATATTCTAACCAGAATTGAATCGCTAATACAGTTTATATTATATTGTCTCTACTTCAGGCACACAATGCTGTTTGTGCGAAATACTTGCGCAAGTAATGTCTTTTAGATATACTTTTTAAAGTAAGTAATAATGGTTATTTTAAATAACGATAGAAGGAGTAATACCATGGAAGTATTGGTTCCCATAGTGATTTTCGGCGTTGGCATTATCATCTCCACAACCTTGGCTGGCTTAGGTATTCAACGGATTATAGAGGGTGAAAAAGGTAATAAATAAATATTACTCACCTTCTATTAAAAACTCTCAAAACGATATAAATCGTTAACCTGTTATTCGCATAAGCACGGCCATATATGGCCGTGCTTTCGTTATTGAAGCATCACACCCACACTTCACATGCATCTAAATAACACTGAACTCCCCCACTTAATTAAGTTCTTGGTGGTTTCCACAATTTCTTTTTTTGTCGGTGCAATGCATGGCATGTTGCAGGTGATTCCGTCCATACGAGCCTGGCTGGATTCTATCGGCAGCCCTTATGGTGGCCCTGGGCACATGATAGATCCATTGGCACATGCACACATAAACTTAATCGGCGGGCTAGTAATATTGGCAATGGGAACCATGTATTATTTGCTGCCCATAATTAGCGGAAAAGCAATTTACTCTTTACGCTTGATAAACCATTCGTTTTGGTGGACAACTATTGGGGTGTTTTATTTTTATATTACGCAAGTGGTATTTGGCACCCTGGAAGGGAGTTTATTACTAGCAAATAACCTGCAAGCTATGGCACAAGTGCACCGCTATTATGGGCCCATCGTAGCCAGCGCAGGAATGACCATGGCGACGGGGTTTTGCATCTATCTTGCTAACGTCTTATTCACACTTAAAAATAAAGACCGGAATCCTTAAGAACTGTTTATTGCTAAGGTGATAAGTTCATCGGAAAGCGCAGAACTCCTTCAGCACCGTTGCGCTTCATTTGCACCTGTAACACGGATCTGGTCCCTAGATCAACTTTCGCCGCCCTGCGGTAAACACCCACCTCCCCATCTTGAATTGCCTGTATCCATTGATCTTGGTCGTCAGTACGGATAGAAACCATAACGTCATGGATCGGCCCACGTTCACCAGTCACTATCACCAAAAACTCGTTTACTCCAAGACGCGGTGGACTGGGCCTAGATTCAACTCGCACCTCCGCACCCTGCCATTTTTGCGGTTGCGTATCAGCAACTTGGTCTCCACCACATGCCGCTAACAGAACCAAGGGTATCAGCTTAGTATATTTGACATATGTTCTCCATAGTCGGTTAACCGGAGTAGGAAAATTATTTTTCAGCTTTGAGTTCATTGGATTGATCTTTATTATTTTTATCTGAATCCAGCGTGCCGCCAATTGACGATCCATATAGATTAACCATGAAACGAACAAAAGCGCTTCCGGCGGCAACATAAAATAAAGCTATGATAAACCCCCAGTCCACCCAAGGGCGCTCATCACCCGGACGAAGACCCCAAAAAGGGAAACTCAAACCCACCGCAACCAATAACACCGCAACGGTCACTCCTATAAACCAATAGGGTATGTTTTTTTGTGACTCCGGAATGGTTTCTACCAGCTCCCAATCTTCAAGTCCTCGTTTAGCCATACGTTCTTCATCAGAAGCATAGCCAAAATGATCATCCGGCTTCTCACCCCAGCGCGGCTCATCTACTTTCGATAAGCCTTGAGCTTTCTCATCAATATCGCTGGCTATCATAGTTTTCTCCTTTGTTCGGAAAAATGTTGAAGAGGGAATCGCCCCTTCCAGGTATCACCCGCAGTGACTTCCACCACCACAGAATATAAGCCTCGTGGCAAATTCTGCGCGATGGAAAGCATAAGCGATTCTCGCCCGACCGGTGATAATTTAACGTCCTTAGCGCTAAGCTGGTAACTACCCGACGGCAAACCTAACACACGCACATGAAGCTCCGCCGAGTGATACAGTTTATTGGAAAGCGCAATGCGATATTCTTGAACCGTGTGACCCTGCTGGATATCCGCATTACCCACTGCTACATGATAAGGTTGATATGACCATATTCCCCAAACAAACATCGCCGCACCCAATGCTACGAATGGGGTCGTCCAACCCATTCTGGCAAACAATGAAATTGCGACGCCACGAAATTTATTTGCACTTTTATTCGTGCGCTCAAGCATATTAAAACGTAATAGCCCAGGGACTCCTTGTTTGTTATGCAAGCGATTGCAAGCATCAACGCAATCACCGCAATTGATACAACTGTCATAAATATCGGTTTTGCGCGGATCCAGATCGATAAAACAAGAAGTGACACAATAATTACACTTGGCGCATTCATCGCTGCGACTGGCATCGTATGCTATATGCAAGGTCTGCTTGGTTTTAAACGAATGCATCCAAACCCTGTAAATGCAGGCATAGCGGCACCAGAAATGTCTTATTACCGCAATGTCTATGAAAACGATCACGACACATACAGCGTAAATCCAATGCAGCGATCCCGCCAACTTGGTATTTTCCTGCAATATTACAAAAGACCACACTACAATTGGCGGATAGAAATAAAATAATGGGATTAGCGCAAAAAACATAGACGCCCCCAAAAATGCAACCCCAAGCAGCGTCCAATTCATGATCTTATTTTTGGCACCCGCGACTCGCGGCGCTTCGCCGGTTAAACTTACTTCGGCATGCTTACCTAATAGTTTGTGCGTAAGATTGTTAGCCCACTCGGCCATAGTATTCTGAGGACAAGCCCAACCGCAGAACACAGTACCTGCAGTCGAGTACAGCAACACCAAACTACTCGCCAAAAAAAGCCATGCCCCGGTTACCAAGGAAAAATCAGCCAGCCAGATCTGCCTATCAAGCACAACAAAGGCGGCCGCACCCGGATCAATACGGAATAGGCCACTGGCCGGAATGAGTACCACAAGAATCAAGACCAGCATCTGCACCAACCGGCGCTTCCAACGGAATTCGGAATAGACTGACTTGGAACCTACGGCCGTGCCGATAACCTTGACCGGGATACTGGAAATGGATTTATATTTGACGCCGCTGGCCATAATTAGTTAATTCCCTGTCGCATTTGCTTCACGATCAAGCGGGCTCAGCTCCAGCAAACGCACACGGCTCAACTCCGCGTGCGCATCACCAGCTTTACGCTCAATTCGCCACAATGCACGCACCGCTTCTACGTGATATGGATTAAGACGCAAAATTTTCTGCAACGCCTCTTTCTCGCTCAAACCATGCTCACGCGCCTGCGCTAAAGATGAAAACATATTATCAGCCAACGCATAAGCAATCCAGCGATCTTTTGCATTCGCCTTATACGCCAAGTGCGTCAGCTGGTTAGCCTGTTGCGTTGCGCCACGTGCAGCCGCAAGCCAGCTACGCGTCATCAGCTCACTTGCTACGTAGGCACGTTCAAAAGCATCTTTATCGTTGTCGCGAATGCCAAGCAAATTTGCAGCGGCTTCCATTTTCGGCCTGGTTTTCAGCAAAAGCTGCAATAACTTTGTCACATCTAATTCACCTGCGTAGCGCGCGCGTGGCAGACGAAACTCAATCACTGGTGACCACTCGTCTTGCACCTGTTCCCGACTAGTCGGCATTGGCCCCCAATAGCGTCCCAGCCATGTCCACCCTCCCTCGCCAGCCGTCGCCTCATCCTGTTGCCCCAAGGGCATGCGCTGCAAATTATGCAGCAACCCCTGCGCGCCCATAAACTTCTGCCGTGGGCCAACCAAGGCTAAATGCATTCCATCAAGAAATATTTGCGCATCTGGAAAAGCCAGCCGAAAGCTGTTAAAAATCACGTTTAACGATTTATTGTCGAATTGATTGAGCGCCAACCACTGAACAAATAGTCCATTTTCGCTTAGGCGATTACGCACGCGCTGAAATTGCTGCACTGATAATAAAGAACTTGAACCTGCCAAATCCGGATGAAACACGTCGCCGATTATAACGTCGTATTGATCCCGACTCGCGCTTAGAAAATGCCGTACGTCGTCACGTTCCACTTTGGTTTGACGCAGAACGTCGCGATTTAATGGGGCAAATAAGCTCGCTGCAGAATTAATCGCGCCCTGCGACAATTCAACAGCACTACGCTCTAAATCAGGAAACGCCAGAGAACCAGCCACGGAAATTCCGGTACCCAATCCGAGAAATAGTACCGCGCGCGGCTGTTCATGCAAGAGCAATGGAAGACGCGCTTGATTGGACTGCACGAACACCGCTGTAGGATCAGTTGAAGCATCCATTCTCTGCAAATCGGTCAGCAACACACGCTGCCCGTCTTGTTGCTCCACCACATGAGTCATCGAAATGGCGTCTTCGTAAAAATATAAATCCTTGCTTCCCGCTTGCGCCTGCGGCAATAGCATATTGACTGGCGGTAACTTTACAACTGGCCACGCTGCCATTAAAAAAAGCGGTACAGCAAGCCATGCGGTACGCGACTGTGCCCAAGTTAAACCCAGGATCAACAATGCCGAAGCAGCCACCACCACCGTAGCAGCGCTGCCCCAAACCGGAATCAGTACCACCCCTGCAACTACCGCGCCGAGAGCGGCGCCCAGTGAATTAGCTCCATATAACCATACCCCACCGCCATTCGAACGGCTGTTTAACAACGGCAACCAAGCTCCAAGAGCCAGTGTAACCGGCAGAGTTACCAGCGCAAGCAATAACCCTTGCATTCTCAATGCTCCAAATAAAGAAGCAAACTCAGCTCGCTCCACCCATGCAGAAAGTGCAGGCAGCAACCATAGACTTAATACGGTAAATCCTCCAGCAATAATGGGCAGGGTTACAAACCATGCTTGCCTGTGCTGGCGTGGCGCGATCAAGCTGCCTATACCGATTCCCAACAGAAATGACGCCAGAATCACTGTCAGCACATACTCGGTGCGTAGCATCACCATGCCGAATAATCGTGTCCACGCTATTTGCAAGGTCAGACTTGCCGCACCAATCCCGGCATAGGCAAACAGAAAAGCTAAACGCGGTCGGCTTGCACTGATGCTTTTCTCGGTAACCTGCGCTGTGGTGTACCGCGATGAAAGCAGCAACAGCGCAACCACTCCCAAACAGCCAATCGCGGCAACCACTCTGACCGCCGAGACCCAACCCATGGCAGGCAGCAACCAAAGTGGTAACAATGCGCCACAAGCAGCACCTAGCGTATTTAAACCGTAAATCTTCCCCAGCTGCTCCGGCTTATTCCCCAGGGATGCTAAAATCAACGGAAACCCTGCCCCCATGATGAAAGCCGGGAACAACAGCAAACACAATGCAACACTAGCAATAAGACCATACCATTGAAATAGCGAGAGTTGAGCCGCAGCGCCTTCCATTCCCGCCGACGTCATTTGCAGAATCAAAGGCAGGAGTAGGGCGTAAACAGCAATACCACCTTCCAATGCAGCCAGTAACAACAACGGCCTTTTGATTTGGGGAGCCCGGCGTACTGCAAATAAACTTCCCGCTCCCAGCCCCCCCATAAATGCGGCGACGGTCAGCACCACCGCAAAAATACTTACACCGAATTGCAAAGAAAGTATGCGCGCCCACAATACCTCATATGCCACGCTAGTCAGACCGAATAATCCATACAGTACTGCCAGCGGCCAGTAACTACGCTTTGAAATTAATGATAGTGACTCTTTCACCAGCATGACCGAACCTTAATATGCAGCAATATAATTAAAACGAATGCCGGTAATAGCGCAAGAATGTGTAATTCAAATTTGTTAAGTAACAACCTGGTTTTATCTGCAGATAATGACTTTACCCGGCTAAGCCGAGCGTGAATGCAATCTACTATCGCAACAAATTCATCGAAGAGCCAGCTAGACAATCAGTGGAAGCGGGACAGAGGCATCGTTCAATACGCACAAGCGCAGCGCTAAAACGAACTATAAACATCGAAGCATAAAAAGTGCTTCATTGATTTTTTTTAGCAACAGATGCGGGGCTAAGCGTCGACAATAATAAAAAGCTGCATCGTTCTATAACTAAATTAAAAGGGATAAAACCAAATAACGCCCACAATAGCGTGAACAAAAGCCAGCGTGATAGTTAGCCCGGCAGAAATCATATGCAGCATAAATACTTGCTTACCATATATCCCCA
Source organism: uncultured Nitrosomonadales bacterium (assembly GCA_903878125.1). Lineage (GTDB taxonomy): Bacteria > Pseudomonadota > Gammaproteobacteria > Burkholderiales > Gallionellaceae > Nitrotoga. Next base: position 26,241 of record CAIRGS010000276.1, read on the forward strand.
TTGCGATGCCCAGCGCCCCAGTAATTAGAAGCAGGATTAATAATGGCACGCCCAATAAAAACATAGTCAAATGCTTTTTTTGTATAGTTGAGGGCTTATCTATATTAATCTTGCTAGCTTGCTGTTCAAACGCCTCCATCACCTTAGCGCTATCGCCCTTCTGTTCGTTATCATCAGCTAGCGCTGGAATCGCGCAAAATAAAAACAACAACGCCGTAACCAGCCAGCACGCTATTAAACTTGGATTGGAGCCACCCCTTACACTCGCCATCATTTCTCACTCTCGACTGAAATTGTCTGCTGCTCTTTCGGATCGGTTTTGCTTTCCGCGTAGTGCCATGTCAACACCGCCAACAGGATAAAGGGAACAAAAATTACACCCAACAGGAATAAAAAAATATACCAGAGCGTATCAATATGCACGTGAAGGAAACGGTAGCTATCAACTGCATAGCTCATCTTTATCGCAGACAATGAGAGACCAAGAACCATTCCCAGCTGCCACAAAATTTTGAGCACTCTCACCGTCTTTTGTCCTTCACCCCGGGATTACTGGCACAGCGGAACCCGAAAAAATCGGATGCATAGTTTGCAAAAGCGAAATTTCGATGAAATACTGAAGAGGAGAATGGATCCCCCTTCCATGAGCCACCACGCAATACCTTGTATTTCCCCCCAGTCGGCACAAGCTCAACCTCTTTTGTATTTGTCGCCTGCACAATTTTTCCTTTAAACAAATCTGCCGGCGCGTCGGATCCAGGATAAGGTGCAAAATCATCTGCTGTCCACTCATTTACGTTACCCGCCATATCCATTACTCCATAGGGGCTAACGCCGTTTGGATAAGCATTCACATTAGTTGTAGACCCTACATTGTAATAAGTGTTCAACCGCTCCGGTTCCATCTTATTACCCCACGGCCAGCGCCTTCCATCAGTTCCACGCCCGGACTTTTCCCATTCCGCTTCATAAGGAAGTCGTTTGCCTGACCACTTAGCATAAGCTGTTGCATCGTACCAAGAGACCATAGTAACGGGGCGCAACGCTTCGCCTGAAGGAATTTTTCCTTTTTTCCAGTTCAGCGGCGGACGACGTGAAGTAGCGACTACAAATTTAGCATATTGCGCATTAGTTACAGGATATTTGTCTATCCAGTAGGCGGGTAATTTAACTGTATGCTTCGGACGATTTTGTGCATCTGCACGTTCTAAATCTGTACCCATCGAAAAAGTGCCCTCAGGGATCAATACCATACTCTCTACTTCGAGCCACTCATCTTTGGAGAGCAAGCTTTCAATTTCTGTAGCGTTATATCCTACCGCATGTTTTTTCTCTGCCTCATGCACACTATGCAATACTAAATCCTCACCAGCAGCACGTATATGGGATGATTCATCTTTCAATTCGTAGGTTACGCGTGTGCGCATTTCGCCCATACGATCGAACCCTTGATTCACAACATACAAGGTAATCCCAATTGCCAACAAGACAAAGCAAATTACAAAGGTAGCCGATAAGTAACGTTTGCGTCGTGCATAATCTGCAACAGGAAGCACAGTTTTTCTGTTCGCAGAAGTAACTGTCATCTAAATATCACCTTCTCTATTACTGGCACGTTGCTTATATAAAATATCTTGGGGACTTCTCCCGTATGTTTTTTTCACCATGATTTCACCCATGACCCCGCCGAAGGCTGCCGAAGTCATTACTACAGTCACATACAAAGCCCACATGCCAAATGGCATTATCGACGTATCTTCCGGAACTGTATTTATATAGGTGCTTTCCAAGTAGCCAATCGATTTAACTATAAGTGGCGGGAAATAACACAGCCATTTTCCGCCAAGTCCAAAAATAACAGCAACCAATACACCGACGAAAAAAGGTAGCACCAACATATCGATGACCCACAGGCCATTGAAGTCAAGAATGCCGCGAAATAACTCGATTTTTACTCCAAGTAAACGGTCGCCAAAGTAATTCAGCGCACAACCCATGATAACTGCCACCAGCCCGTTGAAAAATCGGGCTCTGGTCAAAGGAGTCAATTTACTCATGGTCGATACTCTTGACCAGTAAGTACTTCACGTTCAGCTTTACGCGTTTCTTCAAGATACCAGTCTTGTACCTTCAGGCTTGCCATATAGCGCGCCAGAAGTCGCCTTTCACTTTCAGGCAGATGCGCATACGATCGCATTTGATATTCTTTCTTTAAGCGGGATGGCAATATTGCTTGAGGATTTGTTGCTGAAAAATACTGGTAAAACCACTCTTCACTTCGCAAGGATCCCATGCCGTCCAATATCGGAGCGGGAACGGCTTTCATAAGGTCCCGCACCGTCCATAATGAATGGCAGCTTTTACAATTTTGTTGGCGATAGACATCCATAGCAGCGCGTTCCAAAGTAGCAGGTGCGGTGCTGTAATAAGGAATACCTTTATCGACTTCCTGAATAGTATTGAGGCGCCATAGATTACGCCCCATAAAACCAACAACTACAATTGTAATTACCAAAAAAACGATTTTTTCGCCTTGTTTCATTTGTCCTGTTGCTTTTCTTTTTCCTGACGCTTTAAAACACGCTCCCGGCTTTGCATCTGTGCGGCATTAACCTCGCGACTTTTTGCATATTCTTGAGGTGACATTTTTTCTCTATCGCCTTCATCAAATACAAGATACTTGATATCTTCATCGAATTGCTCATTTTTAAGTCCCCATCTAATCCAATAAATAACAGCAAGAATTATCATTCCTCCAACAACAAGCCAAAGGTAAATAGACCATCCATCATCTAACGATTGTAAGTAGCTTTCCATATTTTTCTCCGTTGGTCGTTAGGTAACCATCCTCGTGGATAATCTAGTAAAGATTTCCGCCCAGCATTTGCAATCCGCCAAAAATGACTGCAACTATAATTCCTGTGATTATCATCCCAAACATCACTTTCTCGCCAGTTCTCATTTTTTTTGGCGCATGATTTCCGAACATCACCATAATCACGATGCCAGAAAACACCAATACGCCCAGCAGCATGAAAAAAAACACACCCGTACTAAATTGCTGACTGCGCATTCCTTCTATGCTTAGATCTAATTTTGGTGAATATGCTGTATTAGCTAACACATTAAAAAACCTGCCGACATTTAATCCTTCAAGAAAGGAATAAATAATAATCTCCATTCATTCCAAATGAATCCTCGTAAAAAGATTATGCCGCCCGTACGGCGGCATACCTTATTCATTTAGCTTGCAACAGCAATGCTAGCTATTTTTTGACCTTATTTGAGGACTTTTCTTATCATAATTATCTACAAAAAAACTATAGAAAAATGGAGCGAGAAATCCTATTGAAACTACTGCCGCAAAGCATATTGGTCCATAATCCAAATCTATCATCTGATGACTCCTTAATATAATTTCAAATTAAGCGTTATGCCGTCTTTCACCGTGGCGTGGATCAGCGTCATGATGACGTGGCTGCCAATGGTATGCAGGCAATCGCTTCACAGTAATAGTTACGCCAACAAAGAACATCACAAGATAAAATAAGTCAATCGTAAATCCTTTATCCCACCAAGGCTGTTGACGTTCTCGTTTACCATTAGCGCGATAATTACCTTCAAAATTAGCAATTTTCACCACTGGACCTACAACAGTGTAATCCTTAAGATCCACAGATGGAAGCTTCATAACCTCCTCTATTTGCGGCTTCAGCACTCGCAAATCGTCCATACTCACTGGATGTCGACCTTGCTGGGCTTTAAATTGACTGTCTTTATTAATTTCAACTATACGTTTCATTGCTGCATCATCACCCTGAGCTTCTTGAATCGACTGGATTTCAGGCGTATCCATAGCTTTAATATAGTCGACGTAGATCGCAGCTGTAGGACGCTGCCCCCAGAGCGGGATTGTGGTCAGGAATGCTGTTGCAATCGTTAACGCGACAAGAATAACAACAGGAACTGGTAAACGGTTGTTATCCTCTGTCATCCCGCCAAGATCTTCGGCCTCCCAAAGTGCTTTGCTTCTTTCTCCAGTCTCTGCGTGCGTCAAAGAAACCAGCGGTTCATTAAATACCCAAGTCATATCGTCCCCCTTAAATTATTTCAGATTTATTACAAAATCAATCAAGTTCCGAATTTCGCTATCCTTAGCGTACATAGGCACGTCTGGAGGAGTAGTGATTTTACCTTCCCGATACTCATCGTACTCAGAACGCCATTTTTTGAAATCAATTTTTTTGCCTTCAGCGTCGACCTCGCCCCATAAATAATCAAAACGGGGCATGATGGAATGCGGTTGCACTAAGCGTGGATTAAAGAAATGCAACATCATCCACTCTCTAGACGCATTGCGTGAACCAACGTGCAGCAGATCCGGTCCCTTACGATCTGACCCAAATGCTGTCGGTGATTCGCCATTAAAATCACCAAGCATAGGAGGAGCGCCAAATACTTGCCAATCTTGTGTCTGTTCTGGCAATAATGTATGACACCACCAACAACCCTCTCGTACAAACATGGTTTTTCCAGATCCAGCGTGCAATATGTCTGAATCTGCTGCTTGTTTTAAAACGTCACTTGGAGTCCAGCCTTTTGTGGCTGTCGCATTTTCCATATAAGCAAGTGGCTTATCCTCAAAATTCAGCAGCTTATCACTCTTCTTAATCAGGAAAACAACACCATCTTCTTTTCTTGCTTCTTTTATGCGGCCTTCCTTGACACTAAGCTCCTCAACGCCGTGACCCAAGTTGGCAGTGTGATTCACGCCATTCGGCAATGTCGTTCCTGCAGGATATACATATGCATACACAGGGTCCATCGGCGCGCCACTTTTCGGATCTTTCCTGAGCAACACTTTCAATGGCTTGTTCAATCCGTTCAGTAACGGATCTGAGAGCTGCCACCCGGAGTCCCACCCTGACGTCAGCTGCTTATCCAAGCCAACCTCTGAAACGACTGACGCCGCAAGATCAAAACTTGGAAACAGCAGGGTTATACTCATTGATAATGCGAAGGCCGCACCAAACATTCTTGAACCGATTCTATACTCTCTAAAATTCATAGTTTTCTCCCGAGACTCTGGCTTAGTGTTTTAGTTTTAACGCTCATACGCCAATTCGTGTGGCATACGTCCGGCTGGAATTACAGTACCTTCACGCGCAGTCATCCACATGTTATATAACCAAATAAGGGTTGAAGAAAACACCATAGTCCCGCCCAACCAACGTGCGATCATATAAGGATGCTCAGCGATCACGACATCAATGTATGGAACTTCATATATTTTACCAGCACCCTGAATTAGGCCGGCAATCGTCATTGATATCCAGTAAGTACTAAACCCAATCAACAGCAACCAGAAATGCAGGTTTCCTAAAGTCAGCGAGTACAGCTTGCGCTTCATCAGTGTTTGCAAACCCAAGTACACGGCAGCCGCCTCAAGAAACGTCGAGAACCCTAGCAACGCAAGATGCGCATGCGCCACCATCCAACCTGTACCATGAATGTACCAGTTGATTGAGCGTGTTTGCTGGAAGCCACCCTGCATATTGAGCGGGATCGCCAGCAATACACCAACTACGGTAAAGCGTACTTCAAGGTTTTCGACAAACATGTTCCACTTACCCTGCATGGTCAAAAGTATGTTCGACACGAAGGCAATAGCCGGGACCAGAATCAATACCCCTTCCACTGAAGCGAATGACTTTAGCCACTCAGGCAAAGGAGCCGACATCAAATGGTGCGCAGCCGGAGTAGAATAAAAAACGACGATTGACCAAAAATGCAAGTGGCCTATTCGATGGGAATACAACGGATTACCTGTCACCTTTGGAATAACGTAATAGGCGATAGCTGCAGCTACTGGAGTAATCCACAGCCCAAGAACGTTATGCGCAAACCACCAAGTCATGTAAGCTTCTGTCAGACCAGTAAGGTGGAAGTACTCTGGTAGATTTCCCACCAAAAATACGATGATCAACATAAAAGTTGCGGCTGCAAAAAACCAGTTGGTAGTATAAATACCTTGAGTACGGCGCTTTATTATGGTCATCCATACATTAACTGCCAATGGAATGCTTATAAATGCAGCTACAGCAAGATCCAGCGGCCACGGGAAATCAGAATATTCACGCCCGGAAGTCACCCCCATCCACAATAGAGACAGGCCCAAAAGCAGGGAAATATTCCACATCATGCAATTCCACAAACCAAGCTTCTCTGACCACAGCCTGGTGTTCCCCAGTATCGGAGTGATATACATCATGGCCATTGCAAACGCCATCGAAATCCAGCCAAAAATTACCGCCAGCACATGCACCTGACGCATGTGGCCGAAAGCAAACATTTCCGTCCCGGTTACAAAATCAGGGAAAGCAAGCTTAGCCGCGTTGAATGACCCCAACCCAGTTCCGATCACGAACCACATTATGGCCGAAAAACCAAAGAAAATCGCCGCCGAACCGACCGGGATAGCCTCATTTTTACCGAATAAATACTTAAGAATCATGCTGCATCTCCTTGTTTTAGCTCTTGGCAGACTTATTGGCTGCCGCAACTAGCGTTAATCCCACTATAATTTTAGGTATTATTTTTTTGGCGTTTTATGATGCGCGACTGAAGACATCTCTTCTTTAATTATGTCGCCTAGCGTACCGCCGATTGTCCCGCCCAATGTATCAGTACCATCCGGCAAATGAACTTTTTCGTGCGGCATTAAAACATACCATGATAACCACATACTAGAAAATGCCAAGAGCATACAGAACGTACCCGCAAATATTACAAGCATGTTTCCCCTCCTTTATTTAAGGTCGTCAGATTTTAAAGTTTTAACACAGGCGAACCCATTATTTAAGCATGACGCCCATTTTCAATCGTATCATGTCGCTTTAGCGCGAGTGCCAGCATTATTGTAAACACAAAGCCAAACGCAAGCATCCAGAAGCTCATAAAACCATTAAATGTTGTTGGAATATATGAACCAGAACCTACTCCGCCCCAATCTTCAAATCCTGCACGTCCCATCCAACACATAAGAGCAGCTCCAAAAACGCTACCATTACCCATACCTGTTACAAATCCCGCAACGATAATAATCCAAAATGACCTAGATGGTATTGATTGTCTTTGCATTTTTAATTCCCCCCCGGTTTTATCTAAAATATTTAGATTTATATTGCAAATTTTTTAAGCGGAACTCGGATGTTTTCAAGCAAATTTACTCTGCAACCGAATTCCTTCTGGCAAAATGTATTGTTCGATACCAGTAATTACTAAAATTCAGTGATATAAAAATGCAGTGATATAATAAAACCCTACGCTTAACCTTGTCAAGGCATAGTGCACTTAAACCAAACAATAATATTGATTATGAACATTAATACCTTTCTGTCGCGTATCCCTCTTCGCTATTGGGGATATCTTTCATTGTCATTATGGGGTGGAGTTATCCTTTTTTTGTTACGCCCAGACCTTTACAATTTAGATGAGGGGGCTGCCAAATCCCTTTTGTTGGTTTGGTCAATAGCTGATGAGGTGGCAGCCTCAGTTGTAACTTTTGGCGCACCTGATTTACGCGCATTGTTGTTTTTACCTGTGGCATTTCTTTGGACGGGCAATGTATTTGCAGCCAAAATTTTCACTGCTTTTTTGGTTGCCTCTTCTATCTGGTTACTGTACTTATGGAACCGACACAACGTCAATGCTGAAAGTGCATTAGTTGCCAGTGGGTTGTTGATCGTCTCTCCGTTAATATTGGAACAAATTGATACTCTTTCTCCCGGCATTTACTTGTTGCCGGCATTTACATTAGGCGCATGGTTGAATGCTGAGTATCGCGCAAATCCTCGCCCGGGTGGCGGTTGGTATTTTTCTCAATTACTCGTCAGCGCCTTCAGCGTAAGCTTGCATCCTATTGGCTTGGCTTATCCGTTGGCGTTGCTTTGGTCATGGTACAAAGATCCGCTGGATCAAAAACAGCAAAAATATTTTTTTATCGGTATAAGTTTTATTGTTCTCTTTACCTTGCTCATGTTAAGGGGTTGGAGTTACGTCGAATGGTTCCAAAATCCTATTAAAAGTCTCGCAATTGCTATACTCGGATCATCTTTGAGCGGTGAAATATCTGCTGTCCGCTGGATAGTTGGAGGGAGTATGCTTGTGGGGCTTGCAATCGTCATGCTTAAGCAATACCGCAATCTATGGTCGGACTTTACAGGGCGCACCTTACTTATTGGCATGACGCTGGGTGTTGCAACTAGTGATTCGGCATGGGGCATAATTGTGTTATGCCTTATTTTGTTTTTTGGAGTTCCGTTGTTATTACAGTTGCATCATGACCGCGCAGGCAACGGGTTTTTCCAGCAACGGGGCCTAATGATGCTTTTTATTATTATTCTTTCCTCAGTATTTATGCGGGCTGATAAAAGCCACTACGAAACTCGACAGTCTGGATTTCTATCTGAGGAAGATCAATTAATTCACTTTCTTGTTGAAGAGGCTGATAATGCCCGGAAAATTGCTGAAGAAGGCAAAGGTGGAAGAAATCCTGTTCCTTTACGTGTAGCCAGTCAATGGCCAAGCCGTACCATGATCGCATGTAAATGCGATACCTTACCGTTACCCCCTGCAGCAAAAGATCCGCAGGCTCAGCTCGCCATGCTGCACAGCATTTCCCACTTATTATTCAATCCGCGGCATGCCAACAATGCAGCGCTAGCACGGAACCTATCTACTCTTGGTGGAGGGGTCGTTGAAACTATCGCGTTACAGCCCGGTGGGGTGCTTTTGCATTTCAAAAATGTTAATGCACCAGCCAACCTAAAGAACGGTAAATAAGTTATCAGTGAATTGCGTAAATAATCCTCCGACGACCCTACTATATTTATAGTTAAAGGTTAGCCGGATTTAGACCGCTCATGTCCCAATTGGTGGCAGATTTAATTTAATGATATGAATAAGCTCATACAAGAAATTATAATTTATTTAATTGTGGCTCTTAGCTCTCTGTTCATCATGAGCTATGCTGTGCATATGCTAGTTGGTGGCTTAGTTAGCAAGGAAACTGAAAGTTTGCTGATTATAGTCACTTGTATCGTTGGTATGGTGGCGATAGGATTTATGGTTTGGGATGTAACCCGACGCCGCAAGAGCATTAAATAGTGACCTCTTGCATCGCTTTAAAATTTCTAGGGTTCTACAAGTAGGGCACCTGTAAAAATGACTAAAGCACGTATCAGCAACACCGCCTTACCTTGCGCACGGTGATCAATGCGCACGCTGTTATCACAACGCAGCATGCGCAGCGCGGTCTTAACTTGCATTACATATAACGCATACATCATCACAAGCATCATGAAATGTATCCATACTAGAAATGAAGTCAATTCGCTCTCTACAATCAAACGCCGATACCAGTCCTTATAAAGATAGAGATAAACCGGCATCCCCAAATCAAACAAGATTACAGAAATCATGACCAGCACATGAAACGTGCGTTTATTAGCATATCGAAACGCAGCTAACATTAACGCATAGGTCGCCAATGCGACCCACACTGTACCAGTTGTTAGCATATTTTCTGTCCACGCACCTTTTTACATTCTCCATTGTTTTTTTGGACGGCAATATCTGCTAGATACTCCATAACCATTTACTCACTTCACTTTGGTCTATTTTTAACTTTGATTACCCATTAGAGCAGCAT
>CAIRGS010000277.1 GCA_903878125.1 uncultured Nitrosomonadales bacterium
AACCAGATATCACGTTTATGTAGAGATGGAGGACGGTTCAAGCAAGACTTTCAAGTATTCTTCTAAAACTAGCTATCAGGTAGGCGATCGTGTCAAGGTGAAGAACGCCAAGCTGACTCGGCCATAGAAACTGCATGAAGTAAATTTATAGATGGAACCAAGAAACTCACTCCATCGTTGATTAACCGTCATTTTCGTCAACGTTAGACCGGCGCATCCAACAAAGCTCATTCAGTTGAAATATTTCTTGCCATGCATCATCCGGGAATCCATCCCGATTCAGTCTCCCACCACCACGGCCATTAGGTAGCAACAGGTCGGTGAGATAGGCTTCGCAATGAGGTGAATTCCAAAGCTCGATGATTTTATTTAAGACATGAGGGAATCGATTTTCAAGCGTTTGCGGGTACATATCTGGCAAACAATCTAGAGTTTCCATGATCATTTCTTTATTAAACATCACTCACGCTCGCAATATCTGTTCATATTGTAGATTTTAGCTAGCTCGGTATAACGTCTATGCCGGATATAGAGCATGAAATAATACTCTAATTTTCATATTAACTTCTGGACGCCTCTTAAAAAAATTCAAGTTTCTAAGCACCACAAGGCACGAGTCAAAAATTTTAGCGCGGCATACGCTTGATATATAAGTGATAATCTTTTAGTAATGTTGTATTGTGACGAAACGGGGTAAACCAAAAGGCGCAGTGAAGACCAAGTTCAGCAACTTACCGCTTGTATGTTCCAATTGCCATCCAATGCTCCATCGAGGCTCAACGCTTCAGCCCATAGAAAAATTTAGGAAGCTGGTTCATGGGTAATCAGTCTCCTACCTTTCTGATCGAAAGTTGCAACTGAGCAACCTGCTATGTTCTCCACCGCACAGATTGAAGTTGATTTTAAGTTTAAACTTAAATCATTAACTACATTTGAGCTTGAATTAATGGATAAGTTCGATTTTGATTCTTGGGCTAAGCTGGCGAGAGCGGCTCCGGATGACTTTGAGCAGCGACGGCGTGCTGTTATCGAGAGTCAAATCTCGAGTAGTGACAATGTTCGCCGCCTGCGAGGATTGCAATGCCTTATTAACATGGAAAGGATGCGTGCGCGGACCCCGCTGAAGTGCTGTTTGCGCTTATCAACCCTGATGTGGGATGCGTTCGTAGATTTAAATAATTCGTTGAACGCTTTTGTGGAAAATGGTTATGAAACAATAAGCGCATCATCTCATTCTGCGAGAATCGCAAAGATTATCCATCTGGCAACTAAATACAAACCACACAAATGAAGCAGCGATCACTGCTTTCTAACGAGCACAATTGCTAAGGAAGCGGGTTGGGTTACCACCATACCCTTCATAATCACCCCGGAATGCAGGTCACCAAGCAGGATATTTTGGAATTGCTCGCTGACAAAGTAGCGAAGTGGTGACTTCCTGGCGATGTGATCTTCGTTGATGAATTGTCCAATACAGCAACCGGCAAACTCCAATAGATGAAGGTGAGGGATAGTATCGACGTTGCATCCCCATGCACACCCATTTTCTCTAATTAGGATGCTCTGTATTATCAAACAGCAGACAACATTTTCCACCAAACAGCGCGCATACTTGCCAGCAGTCTTTCAAATAATCCACATACAACAAGTGGTAGTGAGTTGTTTCCACAGATGCGGAAATTCAAAAAAAGTGGAAAATTCAACTCGCTGTTTGACAGTCTACATAATTGAGCTATCGAAAGATGTCCTGTTTGAGGGCAAGTTGAAGAAATGCAACCCGGGCTATATCTTAGGCAAACCTTGCGTATATGTCGGCATGACGGGATTAAACCCAGATGTGCGCTTCGATAAACACAAGGCAGGTATTCAGTCCAACCGATACGTGAAGCAATATGGATTGCGGTTGCTGCCTGACCTTTATTAAGGGTTTAATCCTATGTCTTATGCAGAGGCTTGCGACAAGGAGGTAGAGATAGGAATTGATTTACGGAGTGCAGGGTTTGGTGTTTGGCAAGCATAAGTAGTGTCCAGTGAAGAGCGAAGGAAAAGAGAGCTATTTCGCGAGATGCACAGGCACTTGATTCCATTGCAGATGCGCTTGGCAAGCATTCCACTATCAGGGCATTCCGCCGAAATAATTTAAATCACAAACAGAATAAACTTAAATTATATTTTTTTAGCTAAATAAAATATCGGATAAACGGTAGATTAATATAATATTTCCCTTGGCGCGGGGCTTGGATTATCTGATATTAATTAGGTATTTATGATTCGAACAATAACATTTTTCTACTTACTTCTTTCTGTATCCATCGCTTGTGCGAATGACATCCCCGATTTGAGCAAAACGCCTGGGGTGATTCGACCGGGGCTGTCAAAAGAGAAAATATGCACTATCAAGTGGGGAAAGGATGAGCGGCATGTCACCGCTGATATGAAACGACAAGTATTCGAACTTTATGGGTATTCAGGGTATGACGACCCTCATTGCATTCCCGCGGGAAAAAGAACGTGCGAGATTGATCACCTTATCAGCAGAGAGCTTGGCGGAGCAGACGTTGTAGACAATCTTTGGCCTCAGGCATATGGCTCCAGCCCTTGGAATGCTGTCCTCAAAGACAAGCTGGAGAATCGACTTCACAAAGAGATATGTGCGAATAAAATTTCTTTATCCAAAGCACGTAACATGCTGACTAATGATTGGAGAAAAGCTTATATTAAATACTATGGTTCGCCCTGAGTGGATTGATGTAGCTGGTTTATACTTGAAAGCATTAGTAGCCCCTACTCAGGCCAATGATTCAGACAATAAAAAAGCCCTGCATCACTGCAAGGCTCTAAATCTGGCTCCCCGACCTGGACTCGAACCAGGGACCTGCGGATTAACAGTCCGTCGCTCTACCAACTGAGCTATCAGGGAATTGACAAGGCCGCTATAGTACTGGCTGCAAGCTTTTCAGTCAATAGATAGATGTTTTTACGTGATTAGTTATTGTGAAAATCAAGTAACGAAAATTTAGATAATTCAGGTGCAACAGGCCGGCATGGATATAAAAATCATATTTGTCAAAACCAGCAAAGGTGAGGACGAAAGCAAAAAGATAACTAATCATTTGCCCAGCGATATTAAGCGTGCCTTAGGTTTGATCGATAATCAGTCCACGGTGAAAGAGTTGATGAAACGGGCTGCGCCCAGCTTACGCGAATCGCTTGACGATATGCTACAAGAGTTGATTGATGGCGGTTTTATTCAAGATAAAGATAAGGTAAGTAGCGTTGTGAAGATGGCGATCCCACGGAGGCCCATTCAGAAAATTGTTATACCGTTGCCCAAGGTTGAAGGTCTGGGGGAGAGGCAGGACGCTATCAGGGGTATGCATGTATCTGCTACGGAAGCATTGGCGGCTGAAACGGCTCACGTCAAGGCAGAACAAGAAGCAGAAAAAATCAGAGTGGAATTGGAGGTTGCCCAGGCCGGGGCAAAAGTGCAATCGGAAGCCAAAGCGCGAGCTGATGCTGAAACATTCCATATCAAGGCTGAGCAAGAAGCGAAAAAAATCAGAGCGGAATTGGAGGTTGCGCAGGCCAGGGCAAAAGCGGAAGCCAAGGCACTTGCTGATGCTGAAGCATCCCGCCTCAAGGTTGAGCAAGAAGCGACAAGAATCAGGGAGGAACAGGAAGCTGCGCAGGTTAGGGTAAAAGAGGAAGCTGAAGCGGTTCGCCTTAAGGCAGAACAGGTCGCTGCACAAATCAAAGAGGAACAGGAAGTTGCTCAGGCAAAAGTGGAAGCAGAAGCTAAGGCGCGTGCCGTAGTTGAGGCTTTGCACATCAAGGAAGAACAAGAAGCGTTAAAAGCAAGAGCGAAAGAGGAGGCTGAGCAGACAGCAGCAATAATGGAAATGGAAGCTGCAGTTAATGCTCGTGCCAAAGCTGAAATGGCTCGACTTAATGCAGAGCAGGAGACGTTAAAAATCAGATCTGAGCTGGAAGCTGAGCAGGCCAAATCACAAGTGGAAGCTAAAGCCAAGGTTTATTCTGAAGCTGAAACGGCACGCCTTAAGGGAGAGCAGGAAGAGACAAGAGTCAGAGTTGAACAAGAGGCCGCACTGGCAAAGAAGAAAGCTGAAGATCTGCGCCTCAAGGCAGAGCAGGAAGTGTCAGATGTCAGATATGAGCTGGAAGCTGAGCAAGCCAAATCGCAAGTAGAAGCGAAAGCCAGGGCTCGTGCTGAAGCCGAAACGGCACGTCTTAAGAGAGAGCAGGAAGCGGCAAGAGTCATAGTGAAAAAGGTGGCTACTCAGGCTAGGGAAAAAATGGAAATGGCCGCTAAGGTGCGCGCCAAAGCCGAAGAATCGCGCATCATAGAAGAGCAGGATGCCATAAAAGTCAAGGCGGAACATTTAGCTACGCTGCTGACCATAGAAAAAGCGGAAGCGAAGGCACGTGACGAAGCTGCGGCGTGCATCAAAGCTGAGCAGGACGCGGCGAAAATCAGAGTTGACCAAGATGCAGCAAAAATTACAGTAGATCGGGCAGCGGTAAAAATTAGAGTTGACCAAGAAGCGGCAAAAATTAAAGCTGCACGAGAAGCGGCAAAAATTAAAGCTGCACAAGAAGCGGCAAAAGTTAAAGCTGCACAAGAAGCGGCGCAAACCGTGGCCAAGGCCAAAATGAAAGCGGCAGTTAAGATACAGGCTTCCCAAGTGCCGGAAATGAAGGCTGTTCGGCGAGTCGCCAAAACTCGCAGCAAGTCGCTGCCGTGGGGCAAGATAGCGACCGGTTTGATTCTGTTGCTATTGCTAATGGTCGTTTTGCTGCCTTTTGTTTGGCCGATGCAGAGCTATGTCACGCAAATTGAGCAGAAATTGTCCGGTCAACTTCAGCACCCGGTACATGTCGGCCATTTGCGTGCGACATTGCTCCCCCAACCGAAACTTGAGTTAGAGGATGTATCCTTCGGTGTTACCCAGGAGTTAAAAGCGAGCAGTGTTGTATTGAATTTTAATTTCTTTGAGTTATTAAGCGATATTAAATCGATTCGCAGTCTGGAAATAAACGATCTTATACTTAACGCTAAGTCTTTTGATAAGGCGCTGCCGTGGCTACAGATCGCAGGAGGGGATACCCATTATCCAGTGGCGAGTATGGTGTTGCAGCGTGCGCGTGTCAGTGATGATGAACTTGTTCTGCCGTCTGTAAATGGAGTGGTGAATTTTGATGGACAGAGACGTTTCGCCAAGGCAGTCTTGAAGAGCGTTGATGGCAAGCTTAGCCTGGAACTACAGCCTCAAAAGTCTCACTGGCAGGTCGCATTGGCCATCAAGGGAAGTTACGTGCCGCTGTTGCCAAACATTTTGTTCAACGAGCTGACCGCAAAAGGTGAGTTGGGCGCAGGCGAAATCAACTTTCATGAAATCGAAGGGAGTTTGTATGGTGGCCTGCTGACAGGCAGTGCTCATCTGACTTGGCTGAAGGGCTGGCAAATGCAGGGGCTTGTGGATGTAAAGGCCATGAAACTGCTTGATGCGCTGCCGCAATCCGGCATTGCGGGTGAAATGGACGGTCACGCTAATTTTATTCTGCGCGGTGAGAAACTTTCCCTGTTGCCTAGAACCCCACATCTGGATGGCAAATTTTTGATAAAGAAGGGACTTATTAATAAAATTGACATGGTAGAAACTTCACGTATGCCTAACCGCAAGGGGGTGTCCAGCGGCCACACACATTTTGACGCATTGAGTGGCGTGCTACAGATAAATAATAACAGTCAGCATCTGCGCCAGATAAAAATTTCAAATAGTGTAATGAGTGCAAATGGCTATGCCGATGTTGCAGCGAACAAGCAGTTATCAGGACGGCTGAATGTCAATTTGAAAGTACGCGCTGACCTGGGCAGCGTGCCGCTGGTATTGTCCGGTACTCTTACCGAGCCTTTGTGGAGCACAGCGCGTTAGTCGGCAGCGTTAGCGAGGAATGAAATAAAAAGGAATTATGAAAATGCCTTGGAGATTCGGGTAATCGCAGTTTTCAAATTTTCCATTGAGGTGGCGAAAGACAGGCGAATGTAGCCTTCACTGCCGAAAGCCGAGCCAGGCACTATGGCCACACCAGCCTGCTCCAGCAGGTATTCGGACAACGCTACATCGGTAGCTTCTTTGATGATGCTCTTCTGGTGCAAAGCCGCAATAACCGGACGCACGTCGGGAAAAGCATAGAACGCACCTCCACTCGCTATACATTTGACGCCGGGAATTTTGTTCAGTGCATCCACTACGAATAGATGCCGTTCGCGGAATGCTTTTAGCATCGGCGCAATGCAGCCTTGATCCCCATTCAAAGCTGCTTCCGCAGCTACTTGCGAAATCGAAGTAGGATTGGAAGTGCTTTGCGATTGCACATTTTCCATTGCCGTGATGATGTGCTCTGGACCTGCGGCATAACCGATCCGCCAGCCTGTCATTGCATAAGATTTGGACACGCCATTCAGAACCATAGTGCGTGAATAAAGATCGGGGCAGGCATTCAGAATGTTGACAAATTTTTCGTCACGCAACGCAATGTGTTCATACATATCATCGGTGGCTATCAGTACCTGAGGATATTTTCGCAACACTTCACCCAATTCTTGTAATTCTTCCAGACTGTAAACTGCACCGGAGGGGTTACTTGGACTATTGATTACCACTATTTTTGTTTTGGTTGTGATAGCTGCAGCTAATTGTGCAACGCTCATCTTGAAGTCTTGTTCAATGCCTGCCTGCACGATTACAGGTTTGCCCTCTGCTATGAGCACGATATCCGGATAGGATACCCAATAAGGTGCCGGGATGATAACCTCATCGCCGGGATTGATTATGGCAAGCGCCAAGTTGAAGAAACTTTGTTTGCCGCCGCAGGAAACCAGAATCTGTTTCGCTGTGTACTCCAGCCCATTGTCGCGATTAAACTTGGCGACAATAGCCTGCTTCAGAGAGGGTGTACCGCCCACTGCAGTGTATTTGGTGAAACCCTTGTTGATCGCAGCTATAGCGGCATCCTTGATATGCTGCGGAGTATCGAAATCTGGTTCGCCTGCTCCCAACCCGATAATGTCTTTCCCTTCCGCCTTCAATTGGGAAGCTCGCGCGGTAACGGCGAGAGTGGGGGAGGGCTTGATTGCTTGTACGCGCTTCGATAGTTCCAAGATTGTATCCTTATAGGTTCAGAGTAAACTGCCCTGTATTTTAAATTTTGTATTCAAATTTGACTGAAATTATACCGTGATTAAGACTTTTCCCAATAGCCCATATTTTTTGCATCAGCCTTTTGAACCAGCGGGCGACCAGCCCACTGCGATTGCACAATTGGTTGAGGGTATAAATGAGGGGCTATCGTTTCAAACGTTGCTGGGTGTGACGGGCTCCGGTAAAACATTCACTATGGCGAATGTTATCGCCCAATTGGGGCGGCCGGCCATCATCATGGCACCAAACAAGACATTGGCGGCGCAGTTGTATTCTGAAATGCGTGACTTTTTTCCTGAAAATGCAGTGGAATATTTTGTCTCCTATTACGATTACTATCAGCCAGAGGCTTACGTTCCGTCGCGTGATATGTTTATCGAGAAAGATTCCAGCATAAATGAGCAGATCGAGCAGATGCGTTTGTCGGCCACAAAATCCCTGCTGGAACGACAGGACGTGGTGATTGTGGCCACCGTCTCGGCCATCTATGGAATCGGCGATCCGGTAGATTATCACGGCATGATTTTGCACCTGCGCGAGCATGAGAAATTAGTGCGGCAGGATGCAATCAAGCGCCTCACAGAGATGCAGTATGAGCGTAACGATGTGGATTTTTCGCATGGGCATTTTCGAGTGCGCGGCGATGTGATCGACATCTTTCCGGCAGAAAACAGCGAACATGCGTTACGCCTGACGATGTTTGATGATGAAGTGGAAAGCTTATCGCTATTTGATCCACTTACCGGTCACATTTTGAGCCGCGTGCCACGTTTTACCGTGTACCCGTCCAGCCATTACGTCACGCCGCGCAGCACTACATTACAGGCTATTGAAACTATCAAGGTGGAGCTGGCTGAACGTATAGATTTCTTTCAGCGCGAACATAAATTGGTGGAAGCGCAGCGTATTGAACAGCGTACTCGCCACGATCTGGAAATGCTGAACGAGATCGGTTTTTGCAAAGGCATCGAAAATTATTCGCGTCATCTGTCTGGACGCAAGGCAGGTGAACCACCACCTACGCTGATTGATTATCTGCCGCCCAATGCGCTGATGTTTATAGATGAAAGCCACGTTACCATTCCGCAGATCGGTGGTATGTATAAAGGTGATCGGGCGCGCAAGGAAAATCTGGTCAACTACGGTTTCCGAATGCCCTCCGCGCTGGATAATCGCCCACTACGTTTTGACGAGTTTGAACAGGTAATGCGTCAATCCATATTTGTTTCTGCTACACCGGCTGTTTTTGAGGCAGAACATGCCGGGCAAGTGGTGGAACAATTGGTGCGTCCGACTGGATTGGTAGATCCGCAAATTGAAGTGCGCCCGGCCACACATCAGGTGGATGATTTGATGTCTGAGGTTAATCTGCGAACGGCCAAGGGTGAGCGAGTGCTGGTCACCACGCTGACCAAGCGCATGTCAGAAGATCTCACCGAATATTTTTCTGAGCACGGTATTAAAGTGCGTTACCTGCATTCAGATATTGAAACAGTTGAGCGGGTGGAAATTATCCGTGATCTGCGTTTGGGCATGTTCGACGTGCTGGTCGGCATTAATCTGCTGCGCGAGGGGTTGGATATACCTGAGGTGTCACTGGTAGCGATACTTGATGCTGACAAGGAAGGTTTTTTGCGTTCTGAGCGAGCGCTTATTCAGACGATAGGCCGTGCTGCGCGACACATTAACGGTAGTGCAATACTCTACGCTGATAAAATTACCAATTCGATGCGCCGTGCCATTGATGAGACCGAGCGTAGGCGGATCAAGCAGTTATTGCACAATGAACTGCACGGCATTATTCCCCAAGGCGTGCAGAAGCGCATCAAGGACATTATTGAAGGCAGTTATGAACCAGATGCTGCTCGCAAGCAACTTAAAATAGAACAAGATCAGGCCAAATACTTGGCGATGAGTGAACGTGACCTTGCCAAGGAAATTAAACGGCTGGAAAAAGAAATGCTGCAGGCAGCGAAAAATCTCGAATTTGAGCATGCCAGTGAATTGCGCGATCAGTTGAAAAAGCTGCGGGAGAGTGTGTTTCTGTCCCCACTTTGAGTTGGAGAATTTGAATTGCTGATACATTACAATACATTTTTTATGGTGATGAGAAGAATAATTGAAAAAAGTTAGCGTTTTATTTTGCTGCATGGGAAATATCTGTCGATCTCCCACCGCTGAAGTAATTTTCCGCGCTCGAGTTAAGGAGGCGGGCTTGGTAAAGCGCATCTTGATTGATTCGGTAGGTACGCATGATTATCATATTGGTAGTCCACCGGACACGCGAACGCAGCGTGCCGCATTACAGCGCGGATATGACATGAGTATGTTGCGGGGGCGACAGGTTGAGGTTGCTGATTTGATTCGTTTCGATTATGTGCTGGCGATGGATTGTGCCAACCTTGGCATTTTGCAACGTTTATGCTCGGTGACGGAGCGAGGACGTTTGGGATTGTTTCTGGAATATGCGAGTCGACATGACGAGCGTGAAGTTCCCGATCCGTATTATGGCGGAGCAGATGGTTTCGAGCGTGTAGTTGATATGGTGGAGGATGCGTCAGAGGGTTTGTTAAGGCATATTCAGAAGACCCTAGTGTAAGGGGTGGGATGTGTTTGTCGCATATGTTTTTGATGATGAATGATGCAGGAAAAACAATAAAGCCGCGCAATTATATTGCGCGGCTTTATTGTTTGGCATTCCGCCCTATCGTTTCAATCTACTGGTTCAACTATGAACTCTAAGTTTGTTGAGTCTCGATTTGCACCAGCGGCTCGTTGTTTTCCATACTGAAAATTTCTCGTGGACGTGAGCGGCGACGTGACGCTGACGGTGTAGCTTCAACTTGGGCGGCGGCCGCCGCTGAAGAGCGTTTGACAGCGTCAGTTTCGATCTGCACCAACTCGTTGCCATTGGCTGTAGTGCTGGCCTGAAATGATGTGGTTGATGTAATTGTCGGCTCAACAGGAAGAGGGCGAGGTTCTATATTTTGAATATTTTGAGGCTCAGCAGGTTCGCTGTGACGTGTGGTTTCAACAGCGTTCATTACAGCACTAGGCGTGGTTTCAGCCAGGATTGGTTGCTCACCGGCTAGTTGCCCGGCTGCCTGTTGATCACGTCGTTCACGTTCGCGCTGGCCACCGCGCCGACCGCGCTTACGTCCAGTGCTCTGGCTATTTTCTTCCGATGATCCGGTGATTGTTGCAACTTTTGTTATGCTTTCCAATACCGCTGTTTCGACTGGCACGCGCGGTGGTCGGGGCGGACGTGCAGCGCGCGGTTCCTGCGTTTTCGATGTCGTTTGAACAGTTTTTTCTATGCGTGGCTGAGCTTCATCACGGTCACGACGCGGATTATTGCGCTGACGGTTACCTTCTGGTCGATTACTGTCAGAACGGTTACCACTTGGACTACGGCTTTCCCGTTCACGTCGAGGCGGATTATTGGCGCGCGGTTTGTCGATCAGCTTTTCTGAAGTTTCTTCCGCACCCAGTGACTTGAGCCAGCCTATCAGCCTGGTGAAAATAGAAGGTTGCGTGGCACCCCGGACATCCCGCATTGGTGCTGGCTGCGGTGGTGTGACCCCTTGAACTACAGCTTGGGCACGCTGCGGTTTGGTCTCTTGTGCGGCTTTGGCAGTGATATGGTTTGCTTCAGGTGTCGCCACCAGTTTGTAGCTGGCCTGCAAGTTTTCTACGGTCATGTCGTCTTGGCGTAAACGGGTCACGGTATAGTGCGGGGTTTCCATACTTGCATTTGGAATTAACGTAATGATCACCTTTAGCCGCGATTCGATTTGGTGAATCTCGGCGCGCTTCTCATTAAGCAGGAAGGTGGCGACATCCAATGGCACTTGCACGTGGATAGCGGCACTGTGTTCCTTCATCGCTTCTTCCCGAATGATACGCAGGATGTGCAAGGCGGAAGACTCGATGCCTCGGATATGGCCGATGCCGTTACAACGTGGGCACGGGGTGTGGCTGGTTTCTTCCAGGCTGGGTTGCAGGCGTTGGCGCGACAGTTCCAGCAGGCCGAAGCGCGAGATCTTCCCAGTCTGCACACGTGCGCGGTCATAATGCAAGGCATCACGCAGGCGGTTTTCCACTTCGCGCTGGTTGCGGGTGCTTTCCATATCGATAAAGTCGATCACGATCAGGCCGCCCAAATCGCGTAGGCGCATCTGCCGGGCAATTTCTTCGGCAGCTTCCAGATTGGTATTGAGCGCGGTCGACTCTATATCCGCGCCACGCGTGGCGCGTGCTGAGTTGATATCGATTGCGGTGAGTGCCTCGGTATGGTCAATAACAATGGCACCACCGGAGGGGAGATTTACTTGGCGCGCATGCGCCGACTCAATCTGATGTTCAACCTGGAAGCGTGAGAATAAAGGTACGTCATCCTGATACCGTTTGATTACATGGACATTGTTTGGCATGACCGTGCTCATGAAAGCCCGTGCCTGTTGGTAGATATCATCCGTGTCGACTAGAATTTCACCGATTTCAGGGTGAAAATAGTCGCGAATGGCGCGCACCACCAAGCTGCTTTCCAGGTAGATCAGTGAGGGTGCCTTTTCGGTTTTTGCCGCGCTTTCGATCGCATCCCACAATTGTTTGAGGTAGTTAAGATCCCATTGCAGCTCTTCCAGATTTCGGCCAATTCCAGCAGTACGCGCGATGATACTTGCACCTTTTGGCACTTCCAATTGCGACAGGATGTCACGCAGTTCATTGCGCTCTTCGCCTTCGACACGGCGAGATACGCCGCCACCGCTGGGATTGTTTGGCATCAGCACAATATAACGGCCAGCCAGACTAATGTAAGTAGTTAGGGCGGCGCCCTTATTGCCGCGCTCATCTTTTTCCACCTGGATGAGCAGTTCCTGGCCTTCGCGCAATGCTTCCTTGATGCTGGGACGACCGCTACCTTCTTGATTCAGGTAATTAATGGGGGAAACTTCTTTGAATGGCAGGAAACCGTGGCGATTGCCGCCATATTCGACGAAGGCAGCTTCCAAGCTAGGTTCGATACGGGTAATGATGGCCTTGTATATATTGCTTTTGCGTTGTTCTTTGCCAGCGGATTCAATGTCGAGGTCAATCAATTTTTGACCATCGACAATGGCGACACGGAGTTCTTCCGCTTGTGTCGCATTGAATAACATGCGTTTCATTATATTTTCTCCCGCGCTCTGACACGGGCAGAACAAGTCTAAACGCGGCTAACCGCGCGCGAGAAAGCTAATAAGAGCCGTGCAAACAATGCTGATATAGCGATGCCGACGGCTGTTCAAAATATTGTTCTCGTTATTAGCTTGTTAAGAATCAACAGGTGCCGCCAATTTTGTTATTAGGGGCGGCACGGAAAAAATCTACAGGTGCTTTGAGCGCGCAAATCAATTACTATCACTGCTTCTTCCGGTGAGTGACATTAACCGGACTGCGTTGGAACGGGGTGGCGGCATTGTTGCCTACTCCACACTCACGGGGAATTCACATCCCGTTTTCCGTTAGCCAATACGCGTTACCGGGAAGTATAAGCATAATGAATGATTTACGCAAAGAATCTGTAACCTGGATCAAGATTGACGAAGGCAGTTGCGATCAGCGCATTGATAATTTTCTGTGCAAACACCTTAAGGGTGTCCCCAAGAGCCACATCTATCGTATTTTGCGTAGCGGTGAAGTGCGCGTGAATAAAAAGCGCGTGGATCAGACTTGTCGCCTGCAGCTGGGCGATCAGGTGCGTATCCCACCGGTGCGGGTAGCTGAACCACAAGATCGTGACTATGTCCCAGCACTTGAATTTCCAATTTTGTATGAGGACGATGCGCTGTTGGTGATCGACAAGCCATCTGGAGTAGCAGTGCATGGCGGAAGTGGGGTTAGCTTCGGCATTATTGAGCAATTGCGTAGTGCCCGTCCGCAAGCCAAGTTCCTGGAGCTGGTTCATCGCCTGGATCGAGAAACTTCGGGCGTGCTGCTACTGGCGAAGAAGCGCTCTGCCCTGGTTCATCTGCACGAGCAGATGCGCGATGGAAAAAACGACAAGCGATACCTGTGTTTAGTACTGGGAAAGTGGCTGAATGTTAAGCAGCACGTTAAATTACCACTACACAAATTCAACACTCAAAATGGTGAAAAACGCGTAATGGTGCGCGAAGATGGGCAAGCCGCGCATACTATTTTTACCCTGCAAAAAAGCTGGCCTGAATTCAGCCTGCTTGAAGCTCAGCTTAAAACTGGACGCACCCACCAAATTCGTGTGCATCTTTCTCATCTGGACTTTCCCATCGCTGGCGATGATAAGTACGGCGATTTCGCGCGAAACAAAGAATTGATAAAACAGGGTTTAAAGCGCATGTTTCTGCATGCGCACAGCATTACCTTCACCCACCCGCTGACGGCTGAGGCTATGCAACTGAGTGCGCCATTGCCGAAAGAATTGCAAATTTTTTTGAATGAGTTGGATGGGAAGTTTTGTGACTAGCTGATGCTTCCTTATGCAGATGAGCACACCAAAACACAAATTTACCAGCTTGATCCGATCATATCTTCATGGCTTTTCACCACCAATTATCGCCTGATCGTTGTTGCTACCCTCAAATTTTCACACGCAATCCGCTAACTTCTACCCGCTGCCCTTAAATCACATCCGCGAAATAAGACTCAGCCTGCTTGAAGAAGGCATAACTTAAAGGGAGCAGGATCGTAACCAGGATTATGCCGGGTACCATAGCTGATAGATCTGGCGGCTGGTTTCTCAACACTACACTCTGAAACGCGTCAATGATGCCCGCCAGAGGATTAAGGGTATATAGGGTATAGAGCAGGTTGGACCACTCGCCGGCAGCTTGTTGCTCCAAAAGTTTATCCTTCACCAGTTGCAATGGGTAGATCACCGGAGAGGCATACATGAGCAGGGAAAGTAGCACGGGCAGGGCGGTTCCCATATCACGGTAGTAAACATTGATTGCTGCGCCGGCAAATGCGATGCTTAAAGCGGCCAAAATTGTGTAAAGAATGATGAAAGGTACCCATAAGATGTACATGCTGGGTATATATTTAAACCAAATCATGAGCCCGGCCAGGATGATAAAGTTGATGCCAAGTTCCACAAGTTTGGTGACGACTGCCGTTATGGGGAATATTTCGCGCGGAAAATATATTTTTTTGATCAGGTTGGCATTGCCCACTACACTATTTACTCCCTCCGATGCAGATTCTTGAAAGAAAATCCAGGGCATGAGCGCGGCGAAGGTTAGGAGGGGGTAAGGGATGTTGCCGCTGTCAATGCCAACGAAGCTTTTGACCAATGTAAAGATCAGCATGAGGATAAGTGGCTTTACTACAGCCCAGGCAATGCCCAGATATGCCTGTTTGTAGCGCAACGTGACGTTCTTCCACGCAAGTACGGTCATCAGTTCGCGGTATTCGACAAGATTTTTGACTACTGCAATCATATCCGTCGTTACTCCCGTTGCTCTGTTGATTGAATATTAATTTGAGTGGCCCATGCTTTGAGTGCCGACTCGGCTGGCACTGAGTCCGGTGTGGTGCGCCCTCATGCTGATTATTGTCAGCAGCTACGAAATTTTAATTGAATATTCCTGCTGGTACCAGTTCAAATCAAGTATTTTTTTATCGTAACATTTTTAATAAACAATATACAAATTTTGGTTTTGTGGATTATATGGGCATGGAAGATTGATTTTATACAATTATTACACTGACCTTCCCCCGAAAAATAATCTTTCAATGGTGACGTAAAATTAACGTTACTTTTGAAAGGAAGACAATGAAGAAGATGCCTAAACTGGAATACACCCTCAGAATTTAGGGAATTGGCAGTCAAGCGAGTCAAAGATGGGCTGACACCCGGTGCTGCTGCCAAGGAACTTGTGGTGAACCATCAAACCCTGCACAACTGGATCAAGGCGGCAGCGGCAGGCAAGCTTGGTGGTGCTGGCAACAAGGCCGTCACGCCAGAGCAGATGGAACTCCCCAGGCTGCGTGCCGTGAACGTTCGGCTTAAGCGGGAGTGTGAAATCCTAAAAAAAACGACGGCGTACTTCGCGAGAGAAACACTGTGAAGTACGCCTGAATTGTCGCGCAACGCCGTAA
>CAIRGS010000278.1 GCA_903878125.1 uncultured Nitrosomonadales bacterium
TTAATACGTCACCATGGTGTTTAAGCACATTCTGTCATATGCAACTAACAAGAGCCCCCAATTTCTTGGGTTCTCCTTCGCAGTTTAGTTGCTACGAAAGAGACAATAAACCTACCATGCATGTACTGTTTTGGAACAGACAATACGCCCTGCATTATTGAAATGCAACGGAGTTTTCAGGGGGAGCCCCAGAGTCTGCCCTATTTAAATAACCTTATTGAAACAGGGTAGCCATCCTGGATGATGATTGATTGGCGTGTGCAAATCGGCTAGCATCAATATCGGGTTTTACTACAGCAACACTATCAGAGGGGCGTAGCATGAAAGTACTACTATCTATTTTTTCGATAGCGATTGCATTTTTCTTTGCAGCTATTTTCACCAGCTCCGTTTATGCACAGACTACCTACACCTATGCAAAGGTTGCTGGATTTAGCAGTCTTGCCGACAATAGCCCAGGAGTTTTTCAGTTCCGTACGCCAAACGATCTTACTATCACGCGCGTAGGCTCTCTGGGCGCAGAACTTACTGCGTCTACGAATCAAGTGATCTTTTCTGGCTCGCCTCCAGAGAGTAATCCAGCGTGGATTGCAGGCACCCGGGACTTTTACCAACTCGCTTTCATTTCAGACGTGGGCAGTGCTACTGCAGTCTACGAATTTACATTTTCCACACCGCTTAGCGTGAGTGACTATCTCGTCTTTGTCGACCTTGACTTTGATGAACAGTTAAAAATCAAGGCATATGATGCAAATAACGATCTAATTCCATATGCAAGCCTCACATTTGCAAAAGAAAATGGAAATGAGCCGGTTGAGACGCCGTCAAACTATATTTCGTGGACAGCCGAAGCCAGTTACTCCGGGGTGCTTGCCAATATTTTGCGCCTGAGCAATGGTGACAACCCAGTGGCCACTCTTAGATCTGCAGTACCAATCAAGATACTGCGTTATGAGTTCAATATGGATCCTAATGGATCTGTCGAGAAAAACTCGATCCGATTCAATTTTGCCAGCGCTCTTAATACCACCGCTCAACCCATCCCCACTCTCACCGAATGGGGCATGATTATATTGTCCAGCCTTCTGGCATTAGGTGCGGCAGTATCTCTTCGTCGTCAGCGACAGTAAGCTTATCGTCTCCCATCAGACCACCCTTTGGGGTGGCTTTTAATTTTCGACCCCATCGATTCACAAATGGCGGATTCAAGGGTGATGTGAAATTTTGAATAAAGCGAACGATGGGATCAAGAACGACTTCGTCTTCAGAGCCATAATTTCATCCATCACCACCTTGGATTGGACTGGAGAGGCGTTGTTGAATAAGTCGGGAATTGGTTAAAGCGCCCGCGTTTGCCGCTTCATTTCAGATTTTCATCGTCACCGGCATACCAAGATTAGTCACCATGTCCAGTGCTTAAGACAGAGCCGTTCCACAAAGAAAAAACGGGGTCTAGCAATGTAGCATCCACCTATGCATCATTTTCCTCCTCGGGTAACGTGGTATCTGCATCGAGAAATTCGATGCAGATAGAGCGAGACATGATAAGAAAAATGGAGCTAATATTTTGCTACATTGCTTGACCCAGATTTTTCCTGATCGAGATGCCCGTTATGCTTTTGGTGGTACATATCGTCAATATCTTTATGTCTTGGTATGATCGGGTCTGAACTTTTTAGCAAAGCAACCCATGACCGACATCACCATCTATCACAACCCCAATTGTGGCACTTCGCGCAACACTCTGGCGATGATCCGCAATAGTGGCATTGAACCACGCGTTATCGAATACCTGAAAACGCCGCCAAGCCGCGCCGAACTGGTGGCATTGATTGCAGCCATGGGTAAGCCGGTGCGCGATGTGCTACGCCATAAGGACTCGCTGTTTGAAGAGCTTGACCTGGATAATCCGAAATGGAGCGATGACGAACTGATCAACTTCATGATCGCGCACCCGATTCTGATGAATCGTCCGATTGTCGTAACGCCTTTGGGGACACGCTTGTGTCGACCGTCTGAATCTATACTGGAAATCCTGCCGTAATTGCAGCAGGGTGTATCTGAGCTACCCTAAAATTTTAAGGAAATTATGTCTATTATCCCAGTCTGCCCCCAATGCGCTATGGAGAATACATACCAGGATGGCGACAACTATATTTGTGCCGACTGCGGCCATGAGTGGCCGATAGTGAAGGCCGCACGCGCAGATGACAACGCCGAACCGGAGGTGAAGGATGCCAATGGCAACGTGCTGGAAAATGGCGACTCGGTGGCACTGATCAAAGACCTGAAAGTAAAAGGGTCGTCTATCACACTTAAAATGGGCACCAAGATCAAGAGCATCCGCCTGGTTGCAGGAGATCATGAGGTGGACTGCAAGATGGACTCCGGCAGCTTTATGCTCAAGGCATGCTACTTGAGGAAAGTTTAAGTTCGTGTGTTTTGCTGACTGTTAGTTAGGACTCCTTGGCAATAGCTCGGGTTTTGCGGATACTGCGAACATGAAAACGAAACGCCCCCTTCTTAGGCATGACACTCCTGCGAAAAGCGAACGTATTGTCAGAGCCACTACGCGAATTGCTTCGGTGTTGCGCAGCGGAGCGTGGCAGTTTGCGACGACTGAAGGGCTCAACCCGACACAAGTGGATATCCTAGAAGCGCTGCTGTCACGAGGAGGCGGTGTACGTTTGTCATGGATAGCCCAGCATCTGGGCGTAACGGCCGCCAGCGCGAGTGATTCAATCACTTCGCTCACCACTAAAGGCTTAATCGAGAAGGGGCGTGATTCTGCTGATGGACGCGCTGTGGCATTGAGGCTGACGAGATCAGGGCAAGACTTGTGACCAATCGTTGCTCCATCGCGTGAGTGAGGCTGCGATCGATCCCTACTGCAATCAATATAGAGAGCAACAGGCTACAGAGCGCGGCGGTTGTGACGGCGAAGAGTGTGCTATATCTGAAAATCTGGAATAGGCAGCACAACCCGTTGGACTTTCGTCCAATTCAGACAATTTGTTGAGCCGTGCTTTCCCCAAAATACTTGCTCTTCATTCTGGCAGGGTATGTCTGTGTAGGGCTCTAAGTGTATTCATGTTGTCACGCCCTGATCACGCAGATATTCCTCATAAGTACCATGGTAATCGGATATACCTTGTGGGGTGATTTCGATAATACGCGTGGCGAGTGAAGTTACAAATTCGCGGTCATGGCTGACAAATATCAGCGTGCCTTTGTACTCAGTCAATGCAGTGTTGAGCGACTCGATAGATTCCATGTCGAGGTGGTTGGTTGGCTCATCCATCAATAATACGTTGGGTCTTTGCAGCATTAATTTGCCGAACATCATGCGTCCTTTTTCGCCACCGGAAAGAACTTTTACGCTTTTTATGACATCGTCGCCGGAGAACAGTAAACGACCGAGAACGCTGCGTACTTTTTGGTCATCATCTCCCTCGCGTCTCCAATAGGTCATCCAATCAGTAAGGATGACATCATTGGCGAAGTCATGCGCGTGATCTTGTGCGAAGTACCCGGTGTTAGCCTTGTCTGTCCATTTAATGGTGCCGTAATCTACTTCAATATCACCCGCCAGGCAGCGTAGCAATGTAGTTTTGCCAATACCGTTGGGGCCAATGATGGCGACGCGCTCTCCGGCCTCAACACGGAAATTAAAATTAGAAAATAGCGGGCGATCAAAACCCTTGCTTATATTTTCTACTTCTACTGCAATGCGATGCAGTTTCTCGCGCTCATCATAATCAAAGCGGATGAAGGGATACTGGCGAGTAGATGGCTTAATGTCTTCAATTTTGATTTTGTCGATCTGTTTCGCCCTGGATTGCGCCTGGGTTGACTTCGACGCATTCGCCGAGAAGCGCGCCACGAAAGCTTTAAGCTCGGCAACCTTTTCCTTGGCGCGGGCGTTGTCGGTGGCAAGTTGCGTGCGCACTGTCAAGGAGGCAAGCATGTAATTGTCATAATTGCCGGGAAAAGTGGTGATTTTGCCGTAATCCAGATCGGACATATGGGTGCATACGCTGTTCAGGAAATGGCGATCATGCGAGATGATCACCATGGTGCTTTTGCGGGCGTTCAGCAAGTCTTCCAGCCAACGTATGGTGTTGATGTCGAGGTTGTTGGTCGGTTCGTCCAGCAACAAAATTTCAGGGTCGGCAAATAGCGCTTGCGCTAATAGCACACGCAACTTAAAACCCGGTGCTACCGCACGCATTAGCCCATTGTGCAGCTCTTGCGGAATACCCACGCCGTTCAATAATTCGCCTGCGCGCGCTTCGGCAGTGTAGCCATCGAATTCGGCGAATTTGGCCTCAAGGTTGGCGGCATGCATGTAGTCTTCTTCGCTGGCATCCGGGTTGGCATAGATTGCATCGCGCTCCGACATGACTTCCCACATTTCGGCGTGCCCCATCATCACTACTTGTGATACGGTATTGTCCTCAAAGGCGAATTGATCCTGGCGTAGTTTGCCCAGGCGTTCGCCCTTGTCCAGCATTACATTACCGGAAGATTGCGCCAGGTCGCCGCCCAAAATTTTCATGAAGGTGGATTTGCCGCAGCCATTTGCGCCGATCAGGCCATAGCGATTGCCATCGCCGAATTTTACGGAAACGTTTTCGAACAGCGGCTTGGCGCCGAATTGCATCGTGATATTAGCGGTTGATAACATGGTGTACTCTAAAAATTAAGGCGCACATTCTACCATGAGTGCGGCTCACACTGGTCGTGGCGGCTGGGCTACAATGCCCGCTTTGCATTTCCTCTTACAGTTCACATACAAAGACACTATGATTCCACATCTGACTACTGCCCTGAATGGTCCACTGCTTGATCTTGAGCGGCGAATGCTCGACGCACAGCCCACTATCGAGCACTGGTTTCGCTCGCAATGGGCAGAGCGCACCATTCCGTTCTACACATCGGTGGATTTGCGCAATAGTGGTTTCAAGCTGGCGCCGGTGGATACCAATTTGTTTCCGGGTGGCTTTAACAACCTTAACCCAGAATTTTTACCGCTGTGCGTGCAAGCTGCACAAAGTGCAATTGAAAAAATTTGCCCGGAAGCTCGCGGTGTACTGCTGATTCCCGAAAACCACACACGTAACATGTTTTACCTGCAAAACGTGGCCCAGCTCGCCCTGATTCTTAAGCGGGCGGGTATGAATGTGCGTATTGGCAGCATGTTGCCGGAAATTATTCAGCCCACCAAACTGGCATTGCCCAATGGCAGCGCGCTCACGCTGGAACCGCTGCAGCGTAAAGGCAACCGCTTGGTGCTGGACAATTTCGACCCCTGCGTGGTGCTGCTCAATAATGATCTTTCTGCCGGGGTGCCGGACATGCTGAAAGATCTGGAGCAGACAACGCTACCACCGCTGGCAGCGGGTTGGACCACTCGGCGGAAGTCGCAGCATTTCAGTGCGTATGACCGCGTTGCAGCCGAGTTTGCCCGACTACTCGACATAGATCCCTGGCTGATTAATCCCTATTTTGCCAGCTGCGGTCAGGTTGATTTTAAGCAAAGTGCCAGCGAGGAATGTTTGGCCACACATGTGGACAGCATTCTGCAGAAAATGCGAGTGAAGTATGCTGAATACGGCGTCAAGGAAGCACCGTTTGTCATCGTCAAGGCCGATGCCGGCACTTACGGCATGGGTATCATGACGGTGAAGGACGCCAGCGAAGTACGGAGCCTCAACCGCAAACAACGCAACAAAATGGCCGTGGTAAAGGAAGGCATGCAGGTTTCCGATGTGCTGGTGCAGGAAGGTGTGTACACCTTTGAGAGCATTAATGATGCAGTAGCCGAGCCAGTGGTATATATGGTCGATCATTTCGTGGTGGGCGGCTTTTATCGCGTGCATACCGGACGTGCCGTAGATGAGAATCTCAATGCACCGGGCATGCACTTTGTTCCACTGGCGTTTGATACCAGCTGCATCTTGCCCAATCCGGATTGTGCACCGGACGACACGCCGAACCGCTTCTACGCCTACGCGGTCGTGGCCAGAATTGCATTGCTGGCGGCAGCGCTAGAGCTGGAAGATATGGAAACGTGATGCAAGATACTTGCATCACAAAAGTGCAAAGTTATAGAGAGACTCAAGGGCAAACTACTCTCACGAAGGTTGAGCCATGAAAGTCGCATCAAGATTTACGTTATTGTGCAATTTATTGTTAGGGTGTTTTTGCTGATTTTTCTCTGATCTAATTTTTTATTTTATCGTTTAGGAGTTATTTGAAGTGGTCGGGATTTTATTGATAACCCACAATGGTCTCGGTGATAGCCTGGTGGATTGCGTACGGCATGTCATGGGCAATGTATCGCCTAACTTGAAGGTATTGTCGATTCTGGCAGATGACGATCCCCAGCGTAAGGAAGACGAAGGGCTGGAGCTCATGGCGCAGTTGGACACGGGGGAGGGTGTGTTGGTGTTATCCGACCTGATTGGCGCAACCCCGTGCAATATCGGACGACGGCTGTTTCAGACTGGCCATGCAATAGGTGTGGCTGGAGTAAATCTGCCTATGCTGTTGCGCGCTGTTTGCTATAGCCACATGCCGCTGGCCGAAGTCGCCCAGAAGGCGCTGGAAGGCGGGCGCGAATGTATTGTATTTATGGATACGGATGAGGGGTGTAATGTTGAACCAAGATGTACTAATCATTAACAAGCTGGGGCTACATGCGCGCGCCTCGTCCAAGCTGACTCAGCTCGCCACAACGTTTCCCTGCGAGGTATGGATGTCACGTGCAGGCCGACGCGTGAACGCAAAAAGTATTATGGGCGTAATGATGCTGGCCGCTGCCAAAGGCAGCACTATTAACATCGAAACCAGCGGCGAAAATGAGAGGGAGGCGATGGATGCAATCGTTGCCCTGATTAATGATTATTTCGGAGAAGGTACATGAGCTTCACCCTGCATGGCATTCCAGTTTCCAGTGGGATTGCTATCGGCTATGCACACCTTCTCTCGCACACTGTGCTGGAAGTTGAGCACTATGTGATGCCCAAGCATCTGGTGCATGAGGAAGTTGCACGCTTCGATGCTGCGATGGAAAGCACGCGCCAAGAATTGGCCGGATTGCGCAGCAATCGTCCGCTGCAAGCAGCTGCCGAGTTCGATGCTTTTCTTGATCTGCATCTGATGATCTTGGCCGATGAGCACATTGACCTGGCATCACGCAAAATGATAGAACAAGAACAGTGTAATGCAGAATGGGCGCTCAAAATACAGATGGATGCTCTTGTGGCTCAATTCGAGGCATTCGACGATGCGTACCTGAGCGAGCGTAAAACTGATGTAGTTCAGGTAGTAGAGCGCGTGCTTAAAAAGCTTACCGGCCAGCCGGGCTATCAACCACCTACTGCCTGGCCTGACGTGAAAATGATTTTGATAGCGCACGATATCAGTCCGGCTGACTTGATTCAACTCAAACCACACCAATTTGCCGCTATCCTTACTGATTTGGGCGGTGCCACCTCGCACACCGCCATTATAGCGCGCGGTCTGAGTACGCCATGTGTGGTAGGTTTACATCGTGCGCGGCAGTTAATGCGTGAGAACGATCTGCTCATCGTAGATGGTGGGCAAGGTGTCGTTATTGTTAACCCGGATGCGCAAGTTTTGGTCGAATACAAACTTCTTCAGAGCCAATGGGAAGATGACCGGAAAAAACTTAAGCGTCTAAAAACTACGCCCGCCAATACACTTGACGGCACAGCCATCGAGCTGCACGCGAATATTGAGCTTCCAAGCGACTTGGCGGAAGTTTATGAAAATGGTGCCACCGGCATAGGGTTATTTCGCAGCGAATTTCTCTTCCTCAATCGTGATGTCCTGCCGGATGAAGAAGAGCAATTTGTTGCATACCGCGCTGTGGCAGAAGGAATGAAAGGATTGCCTGTAACCATTCGTACCTTCGACCTCGGTGCAGACAAACAGCTTAATGGTGTCCAACGCGTTGCCAGTAACCCGGCACTGGGACTGCGCGGTATCCGGCTGTGCCTGGTTGAGCCGCTATTGTTTCTCACTCAGTTACGTGCATTGCTACGTGCCTCGCACTACGGCAACGTAAAAATATTGATCCCTATGCTTTCCGGTGTGTCGGAGATTAACCAGACCCTTCAGTTCATTGTCAATGCCAAGCAAAGTCTGGATGATGAGGGTGTTCCCTATAATCGCGAAATACAAATTGGCGGCATGATAGAAATTCCAGCCGCCGCTTTGATGCTCGACGTGTTTATCAAGAAGTTGGATTTCCTCTCCATTGGCACCAATGATTTGATCCAGTATACGCTGGCAGTCGACCGCACAGATGTGGAAGTGGCTCACCTGTATGATCCGTAGCATCCCGCTGTTCTGTACCTGCTTGCACACGTCATTGGTACCGCCAACAAGGCTGGTATTCCGATTTCCGTGTGCGGAGAAATGGCTGGAAATGTCGACTACGCTCGTCTGCTGCTCGGCCTCGGCTTGCGTCAATTTTCCATGAATTCTGCGCAACTGCTTTGCATTAAACAGTGTGTTCTTTCCACAAGCCTTCCAGAGATTGTAACGCTGACGCAAAGGATATTGCTTGCTAATGATCCTCAAAAAATACATGAGCTGCTGGACAAATTGAATGCTGCTTAGTGAGTTGGGCAACAAATAGTCAATCATTAACTTCTTCAGTTTGAAGCGACGCCACACCAGCACGAATTACTGCTTTATCCTTCACCTTCACCCTGTCATCGATTATCTCAGCCAAAATATTCAGCCGGTGCTGCTGCCAAGGAACTTGTGGTGAACCATCAAACCCTGCACAACTGGATCAAGGCGGCAGCGGCAGGCAAGCTTGGTGTTGCGGGCAACAAGGTCGTCGCGCCAGAGCAGATGGAACTCCCCAGGCTGCGTGCCGTGAACGTTCGGCTTAAGCGGGAGTGTGAAATCCTAAAAAAAACGACGGCGTACTTCGCGAGAGAAACACTGTGAAGTACGCCTGAATTGTCGCGCAACGCCGTAA
>CAIRGS010000279.1 GCA_903878125.1 uncultured Nitrosomonadales bacterium
CCGCTGGGTCTGGCCTCGACCGGCAATCCGGTGTTCAACGTGCCGGCCTCGCTGCTGTGTGTGCCGGCCATCACCCTGCCGCTGCTGCAGTCGAACAACTTGCCGCTGGGCTTGCAGGTGATCGGCTATCAGCATGCCGATGAAGACCTGTTCGGTATCGCTGCCTGGCTGATGCGGGCGTTGGGTTAGGGTAATCGAGTCGACATGTGGCAGTAAGACTGACTATTTTAAAAAATAGGGGGACGTTATGAGTGGAATTCAAGTTGGCGAGGAAGTTAAGGGGCTCCAAATTCCGATCATTGATATCTCAGGATATTATTCAGGCTCTTATGAAAAGAAGTTAAAAATTGCAAAAGAAATAGATGCTGCATGGAAGAATATTGGATTTCTTGTTATTGAGGGGCACCAAGTTTCTGAAGACTTGGTCGCGCGAGCGCATAATGTGTCTCGCGAATTTTATGACCTATCTGAAAGTATAAAAAGTAAATATACAACTAGTCCTTCGGTATATAGAGGGTATATCGCAATGGGTGGCTTGGCAGCAGGAAATACATTTGGTGATCGAAAGACAGCTCCAGATTATCGCGAGATGTACACTATGTCACGAGAAAACTGTGATCCGTCAGATCCTTATTATGGATCTGAGGAAGGTAAGCGAGTTTTCTCGCCAAATGTATGGCCAGTCGAGGTCGCAAATTTCAAAGAAATATGGTTAGAGTATTATTCTGCAATGGATAATCTGGGGAAAACACTGATGCATTTATTTGCATTGGGCTTAGACTTACCTGAAGACTGGTTTGATTCTAGCTTTGATAAGCACATGTCGGTGGTGGCAGTAACTAACTATCCTGATCAGGCTTCTGCTCCAACTGAAAATCAACTGAGATGTGGTGCTCATACGGATTATGGAGCCCTGACTATATTAAAAAGTGAGAACAAGCCGGGCGGATTAGAGGTGATGAGTAAAGATGGTAAGTGGTTGTCAGTACCGATGGTACCTGGCACATATGTCATCAACCTTGGCGATTTAATGGCTCGATGGACTAATGATCGCTGGGTGTCTAATTTACATCGGGTAGCTAATCCTCCTAGAGATTTGGCTATGGATAGCAGACGACAATCATTGATTTGTTTCTTCCATCCAAATTACGATGCGAAAATTGAATGCTTACCTAGTTGCACGAATGCCCAAAGTTCTCCCAAGTACCCGCCTGTTAGGACAAGGGAATATTTGTTGGCTAAGATTGCTCGCCAACAGGAAACTTAAATATTCTTCCTAATAAGTGGCATTAAACTTGGAATCCCGCACTAGCGAGAGACTGATAATTCAACTCGGAAGAATTAGGGGGTTCCCATTTATGTGCAATAAATCTTTTTCCAGTTATATTATTCGATGCCTCGGACATAAGCCAAATGACAGGCGGCCCCATCTCCTCCGGCTGGACCAGAGTGGCGCGATCGGTAATCTCTTTGCTGGGTATCATGCGCGTATTAGCGGCACGACCTGGTAATAAGGCATTTACTGTTACACCTGTTTCAGCCAAGTCCTTAGACCAAATGGAAGTGGCTGCTTCCAGTGCAGCTTTTGATGGACCATACGGTGAAAATCCTACTGCCTGCATTGTATTGAAACTGGTTACGATATTAACTATTCTTCCCCATCCTTGGGTTAGGAGATATGGCGTAATGGCGCGTGCCATTAAAAATGGACCGTTAACATTAGTGTTAAGAACTCCAACCCAATCTGTAGGTGTGACCTCATAAAATTTCTTGCGCTGCCCTACGAGAACAGCACTAATGTCTTGCATGCCACGTGCGGCATTATTTATAAGTCCGTGTATCCTACCAAAGTATTCAGCCGCACTTTTGACTAGATTATTACATTCGTATTCGTGTGTAATATCACCTTCTAAAGGCAATATAAGATCGCTGAATCCCTCGGCTTCGGCAATTTTCCTCAATTCATCCATCTCCATGGCGCTGGATGGAAGGTCGATAGCTGCTACTCCATAGCCAGCTCTGGCCAAGGCTAGGGCCATAGCTTTTCCAAGCCCACGGGCAGAGCCTGTGATTAAAATAGCTTTATTTTTTCTAGATTGCGCGTTCAACGATAGCCCAGCCTATGAGTAATGGTTTTATAAATAAAATAACGATTAAAGTGCTATCTGCTGTTTCCTGAGATTCTTACGGCCAAAATTTATTCGGGTTTAATTCCAGCTTCGGCTGTTATTTTTCGATAGATTTCGACGCTTTTATACATTAATTCTGAAAATTCCTCTGGAGTGCCAGTTTTTACTTCGAACCCAGAAGATTCTAGCCGTGCTCTAATTTCTGGTACAGCTACTGCTTTAGTGAGCGCTAGGTTTAGTTGATTTACGATTGGTTTCGGTAAGTTAGCTGGGCCAACGAGGCCTATCCATGTTTCTGGCACATAAAAATTACTGACCCCCGCCTCAATAACAGTGGGGATCTCTGGGGCTGTACGAGCTCTTCGTGAGTCTAATACGGCAAGTATCTTTACTTTTCCAGCCTTTGCGTGTGGCATCACTGTTGACAGAATTAATATTCCTACAGGAATTTGTCCGCCGATTAGGTCATTTAGGGCTGGATTTCCCCCCTTATACGGTACATGCACCATGTCAATTTTTGTAGCTCGATTTAACATTACTCCAGCTAAGTGTTGGACGCTACCGTTTCCCGCGGTTCCGTAAGCCAGCTTGCCAGGGTTCTTGCTGCCGTACTCTATGAGTTCTTTGAGAGAGTTGACTGGTAGAGATGTTGAAACTGCGATTCCCTGTGGAGCCGTTCCAACGATCATTATCGGCGTGAAGTCTTTTAAAACATCAAAAGATGGATTTTTTATGAAAAATGGAAAGGTGTCGTGAGGCGGGCCCGATGTAAACATCAATGTATAACCATCAGGAGCTGATTTTGCTGTTATTTCAGTCGCAATCGCTCCTCCTGCGCCAACTCTGTTGTCTAATATGAGTGTTTGTCCTAGGTACTCAGATAATTTGGGGCTAATTGCCCTTGCAACGGAGTCGGTAGCGCCACCCGCTGCAAATGAGATAACTATTCTGATAGATTTATTTGGCCATGACGCAGGTTGTGATCCTATTGATTGCGCTAGTGTTACTGGGGCCGTCAACATAAATAGGAGGCCTAAAATGATGGGCGAACATACTTCTCTTCGATAGTTTAATTCCGTTCGCTTGCGGGGGCAGTCACGCTTATCCACTGTTGTTTCCACTGATGGCCTCTATCTAAATGATGGACTGAATTCCGTACGTAAGTGGTTGTTTACCACGTGAATTAGCATAGCTCCTAGGGTGCTAGCTTGGCAAGCGCCTCTGTCGGCCTTTCCGTTTGTGCGAAAGAGTTGTTTTAAGATGCTCAATTTCTTGAATGTAGAACAGCCTCCAGCGATGAACCATGAACATAGAATCGAGTTGGGCCATTGTTACTGGTATCCATTGACACTGCAAAGCGCATAAGCGTTGCATGCCCCCGCAGATATTTGTCAGGGAGCTTCATGATCAGACCCTGGTCCAGTGACGTAGGGTCGCCCCGACAATTCTATTGATCAGCGCCTGTATCAGTCGGCACAGAA
>CAIRGS010000280.1 GCA_903878125.1 uncultured Nitrosomonadales bacterium
AAGCCCTAATAACTGGTATCACCGGACAAGACGGTGCCTATCTCGCCGAACTTCTGCTCAAGAAGGGCTACGAAGTGCACGGTATTAAACGTCGTGCCTCGCTTTTCAACACAGACCGCATCGACCATCTCTATCAGGATCCACATGCTTCCAATCGCAACTTTATGCTGCACTACGGTGATCTGACTGACTCTACCAACCTGATACGCATCATCCAGCAGGTTCAGCCCGATGAAATCTACAACCTTGCGGCTATGAGTCATGTGGCGGTCAGTTTCGAAACCCCGGAATACACTGCTAATGCTGACGGCATAGGCACGCTGCGCATTCTCGAAGCTATACGTATTCTTGGGTTGGAGAAAAAAACACGGTTCTATCAGGCTTCCACTTCAGAGTTGTATGGTCTCGTTCAGGAAACACCGCAGAAAGAAACCACGCCTTTCTACCCGCGTAGCCATTATGTCGGGAATTACCATCTTGAATCTTGCATATGAGCTACATGGTGAGACAGTCTATTTGGCTATTCACAGGATGACAATCGTCCATTAAACGGATGATTATCATCGGATACAATCCCAACATGTACACCAGACATGTTTTCCCGTTACTCAATGAAGCACTCGCAGACACGCCTGTCGTATTGCTGAATGGCGCGCGTCAGACCGGCAAAGGTACACTGGCTCAATCGCTGTCTGCCGAAAATGGCCGCCGCTATTTAACGCTGGATGATCACTTTACGTTGGCTACGGCCAAGTGCAGCGTGGTAGTGGGCCAGCGCTATTCCGCCCCACCGAGGTTGAACTTTGTTGGTTATGCACGCAAGTCCCCGGCCCTCACAATACTCACAAAGGGCGGGTTTTCTTTATCGGCACTGCTATAAAGTAGTTTATAAACTACACTGAATTATGATCGAATTACGCCGATACCAGTTTGAGGATGAAAGTGCGCCCGTCACTAAGTGGTTACGCGGCTTGCAGGACATGCGGGCGCGAGCGCAAGTTGAGGTTCGGTTGAGGCGCGTATCTGCAGGTAACTTTGGTGACTGCAAACCGGTGGGCGAAGGCGTTTCGGAACTGCGGGTGGATATTGGAACTGGTTACCGGTGTATTACGGAAAATACGGACAGGCGCTGGTGATTTTATTGTACGGGGGCGGCAAAGGATCGCAGCAGGCCGACATTACGTGTGCCAAGGCTTATTGGGCGGATTGGAAACGGAGGAATTCATGAAAAAGGTGTTAACTGTATCGGTGTCTCACACCGAGGAAACCATCAAGGAATTGCGCGCTGATCGGCAGTTTGCCGTCGAGTATTTGAAGGCAGCACTGGAGGAGTTGGATGATCCAGACAACCGCGCAGCGGGCCTTTTAGCCTTGCGTGATGTGGCCGAAGCCTACGGTGGCTTGGGGGCGGTTGCGGCGCAAGCAGGCATCAGCCGGGAGGCGCTTTACCGCTCGTTGTCTCCGAAGGGCAATCCGACCTTGAAGACGCTGCTGGCGGTGTTGAAGTCTGTAGGGATGCGACTGTCGGTCGAGCCTGAAAATCACGCTCACGCGTAAAAACGGGGCAATGGTGCCGACACAATTAATCCCGGATTCATCTGGCCGTTCATGGTGCGCTCGTCAAACCACATGGTGAGACAGTCTATTTGGCTATTTAAAGGATGACAATCGTCCATT
Organism: uncultured Nitrosomonadales bacterium; assembly: GCA_903878125.1. Classification (GTDB taxonomy): domain Bacteria; phylum Pseudomonadota; class Gammaproteobacteria; order Burkholderiales; family Gallionellaceae; genus Nitrotoga. The sequence continues at coordinate 1,678 of CAIRGS010000280.1, forward strand.
GAACGGATGATTATCATCGGATATAATTTCGACATGTACATAAGACATGTTCTCCCGCTAATCAATGATGCACTCGCAGACACGCCTGTCGTGTTGCTGAATGGCGCGCGTCAGACCGGCAAAAGTACACTGGTTCAATCGCTGTCTGCCGAAAATAGCCGCCGCTATTTAACGCTGGATGACCACGTTACGCTGGCTGCTGCCAAGGGCGACCCTGATGGATTTATTGCGGGTTTCAGTGGCCCTGTCACCCTGGATGAAGTGCAGCGAGTACCAGAACTTTTCCTCGCCATTAAAGCATCTGTAGACCGTGATCGCAGCCCCGGACGATTTTTGCTGACGGGCTCGGCTAATATCCTGCTATTGCCTGACATCGCCGATTCGCTTGCGGGGCGCATGGAAATACTATCACTTTGGCCATTATCGAATGCTGAAATAGGTGGCGCGCCAACCGTTAATCTCGTCGACTGGCTATTTGACGGACCAATGAACGCATTGGGGGTATCTCCATGCGACCGCACCCAACTGATTGAAAAGTTGCTGTGTGGCGGATACCCGGAAATGGTTAGTCGTAGTTCGCCACGGCGGCGAGCTGCATGGTTTAACAGTTACCTGCAAGCCATCATGCAACGTGACGTGCGTGATTTGGCCAATGTTGAGCAACTGACTGAAATTCCGAATTTAATCCAACTGCTGTCCACCCGCAGTGCGAGCCTGTTGAATTTCGCCGAAATCTCTCGATCCAGCGGGCTACCGCAAACGACGCTCAAACGTTATTTCAGCCTACTGGAAACCCTGTTCCTGGTGTATCGCTTACCAGCGTGGGAG
>CAIRGS010000281.1 GCA_903878125.1 uncultured Nitrosomonadales bacterium
ACAAAATTAATGGCGCTGAAAACAAGCCCGAAGCGCCAGGAAAGCTCCGCCTGGTGGCTTTTGATGTTCGACTTCAAAAGCTCGAGGGTGGACATCGCGCGGATTTCAACCGCGTCCGCTGCAATGTCCTTGCGTTGCCCGGTAACGATGCCGTATTCCTCAAAATCACTTATCCGCAGGTCTTGCTTGCCGATTGTTTTTTCGAGGCGCTGGCCGTTTTGCAGCACGAGCACTTGCACATCATTGGCCAACTCAACCCGGCCTGCGCGGGCTGTTGTGACGGTATTTTTGGTGTTTTCGGCCGTGGCGATAAAGATGTTGTTGCTTCCCACGCGCCCTTCGGAGGCACTGTCAATGAAAAACACGCGCTGGCCGTTGGCAGACTCCTGAAACTGGCCCGGGGCAATGCGCTCTAAGTCACCCCGCTGGTCATAGCGCTGCTTCATGTCGGCGCTCTGCTGGTTGGTCCAGGGCCAGATGATCAGCGCGGAGACGGTGATCAAAACCAGCACCGGCCAGGCAAAGCGCAGCAAGGGCCGCAAAAAAGCAGACAGACCGCGCCCGCTGGCAAACCAGACCACCATTTCGCTGTCCTGGTACATACGGGACAGGGTGCTGAGCATGGCGATAAACAGCGACAAGGTCAGGATGGTTGGCAACCGCCCCAACGCGGCGTACGCCATGATCAGCATGACGTCTTGCGGGCTGATGGAGCCCCGGGAGGCGCGCCCCAGGGTCTGAATCAAGACGATTGTCAAGATGATGGTGACGAGTACCACCAGGGTGGCGCCGAAGCTGCGCGCTAACTCTTTGCGCATCGAAGATTGGAATAACATGGAGCGATTATTTTATTTTTCGCAAAACGGAACTTACTTCAATTATGAACTTCGAACTCAAGACCTTGAACCGCGCTCGGCTCTGCGCTGAAAAATGTGACGCTCTGCTGGTGCTGGTGCCTCAGGAAATGGCCAGCGGTAATGACGCACTTTCCCGCCTAATTGCTGCGGCCACCCGCGCCGGTGACTTTGAAGCCAAACCCGGTAATTTGTTGCAAGCCTACCGTCCTGAGGGCTTGGCTGCGACCCGCTTGCTGCTGGTAGGGGTGGGCGACGGGTCGCCCCGCCATGTCCGCAGTGCGGTGCTGGCGGCGATGGCGGCGCTGAAGTCCGGCAAGGCTTTGCGGCTTGTTTTGTGCCTGAGCTTGCTCAAAGACGCTGCGGGGCAGGCCATTCATCCCGCTTTATTAAGCTGCGGCGATGCTTCTTACCAATACAGCGCCACCAAGTCCAAAGTGCCGAATAAGCACTTTCAGCGGGCCGTGGTGGCTGTGGCCGATGCACCGGCGGCCAAAGCCGCCTTTGCCAAAGCCTGTGGTCTGGCCCAGGGCATCGCGCTGGCCCGCGAATGGGGTAACCGCCCGGCCAACCATGCCACCCCCGAAAAACTGGCCGGCGCGGCGCGCGAACTGGCTAAATTGCCACGCATTTCAGCCCAGATCCTCGGGCCCAAAGAAGTCGCCAAACTTGGCATGGGCTCTTTCACGGCGGTAGCGCGCGGCTCAGAAGAGCCGCTGCGTTTTATCGTGCTGCGCTACCAGGGCGCACTCAAGAATCAGGCCCCGGTGGTGCTGGTTGGCAAGGGCATCACATTCGACACGGGCGGTATCTCTATCAAACCAGCCGGTGAGATGGATGAGATGAAGTTCGATATGTGCGGAGCAGCCAGTGTGCTGGGCACCTTCCGGACGCTAGCAGCCTTGCAACCCAAGCTGAACGTGGTTGGTTTGATACCGGCCTGTGAAAACATGCCTGACGGTCGCGCCATCAAGCCCGGCGATGTGGTCAGCAGCATGAGCGGTTTGACAATTGAAATACTCAATACCGACGCCGAGGGTAGGCTGGTTCTGTGCGATGCCCTGACCTACGCCGAGCGCTTCAAACCGCGTGCCGTGGTGGACATTGCTACCTTGACAGGCGCTTGCGTGGTCGCCTTGGGCGGCGTGCGCTCAGGCATGTTCTCAAGTAACGATGCGCTGGCCCAGTCACTGATGGAAGCCGGGGAGCGATCGTTAGATCTGTGCTGGAGAATGCCCTTGGATGACATTTATGCCGAAGGGCTGAAAAGTAACTTTGCAGACATCGCCAATGTGGCTGGTCGCGCGGGTGGTGCGGTTACGGCCGCCAAGTTTTTGCAGCGTTTTGCTGGTAAGTTTCCTTGGGCGCATTTGGACATTGCTGGAACAGCCTGGAAAAGTGGCGCAGCCAAAGGTTCGACCGGACGACCTGTTGCGCTGTTGGTGGAGTACCTGCTCAGCCAGACCGAGTCATCCCCAGCAAAACCGAGCCGTCCAAAGAGCGTCAAGAGCCGCAGCCCAGCTGCCCGGGCATGACAGACGTTGAGTTTCATTTCAATGTAGGCGACAAACTCGACTACAGCTGCCGCTTGCTGCGCAAAGCCTATGCCGGGGGGGCTAAATTGCTGGTCACAGCGGACCCTGTGATGCTGGCGCAGCTGGACCAAATGCTGTGGACTTTGTCTGCGACCGAGTTCCTGCCCCATTGCCGCAGCGACGCGCCGCCCGCCACCCTGGCGGTCTCAGCTATCGTGCTGGCGTCTTCTGCCTTGGAGCCGGTCTTAGAAGGGCGCGCGATGGGTGTTCTGGTCAATCTGGGCCAAGATGTCCCGCAGGGCTTTGAAAGCTTTGAGCGATTCATTGAAATTGTGAGCAGTGCCCCTGACGACCGCCAGGCAGGGCGTCAACGCTGGAACCATTACAGACAACGCGGCTACGCACTCAAAGCCCATGACCGCACTGCCGGCGCGCAAAGCGCCTCTGGCGCTCAAAGCCAAAATTAAGTCTTTTTTGACTTTTTGTGACACCTATGTGGCACAGGCTCAAAAATTGAGCTATCTTTCTTGGCTTGAGGTGAAAAGCCCTCGAAACCTTGACTATTTATTTAATCGGAGTGAACATGAAACTGAAAATTACAGCACTGGCCGCCTTGGCCATGGCCTCTGGCCTGGCAACTGCTCAAGATACACAAGTCGTCAAAATCGGCCACGTGGCGCCTGTTTCCGGCGCCCAGGCGCACTACGGCAAAGACAATGAAAACGGCGTGCGCATGGCCATTGAAGACCTCAATGCCCAGAACATCGTGATTGCCGGTAAAAAGATTAAATTTGAAATCGTTGCAGAAGACGATGCAGCCGATCCAAAACAGGGCACTGCTGCGGCACAAAAACTGTGCGACTCCAAAGTTGCAGGCGTGGTCGGTCACCTCAATTCAGGCACCACCATCCCCGCTGCCAAGGTCTATAACGACTGCGGTATCCCTCACGTCACTGGCGCCGCCACCAACCCCAACCTAACTAAGCCCGGTTACAAAACCACTTACCGCATCATCGCCAATGACAACGCGCTGGGCGCTGGCCTGGCTTTTTACGCCGCTGAAAAGCTCAAGCTGAAAAAAATCGCCATCATTGACGACCGTACTGCTTACGGCCAAGGTGTTGCTGAAGTCTTTAAAAAGACAGCGCTGCAAAAAGGTATTTCAGTGGTTGACGAGCAGTTCACTACCGACAAAGCCACCGACTTCATGGCCATCCTGACCGCCATCAAGGCCAAAGCCCCTGACGCCGTTTTCTACGGTGGCATGGACCCCCAAGCGGGACCCATGTTGCGCCAGATGGAGCAACTGGGCATGGCCAAAGTCAAGTTCTTTGGTGGTGACGGCATCTGCACCGCTGAAATCGCAAAATTGGCCGCCGGCGCCAAAACTCTGGGTAACGTGATTTGCGCTGAAGGCGGCGCTTCCTTGGCCAAAATGCCTGGCGGCGAGGCTTGGAAAAAACGCTACGACGCTAAGTACCCTAACCAGTTCCAGGTTTACAGCCCCTACACCTACGATGCGACTTTCGTGCTGGTCGACGCTATGAAGCGTGCTAAATCGACAGATCCCAAGGTCTACACCCCTGAATTGCTGAAAACCAACTTCAAGGGCGTGACCACCACCATCGCTTTTGAAGCCAACGGCGAGTTGAAGAACCCATCCATCACTTTGTACGAGTACAAAGACGGTAAAAAATCAGCCCTGAACTGATCTTCTTCTTAGTCCAAAAAGCCATCTTCGGATGGCTTTTTTTCTTGGCTAATGCCGTGCCGACAAGAGTGCTAAGGGATTAAAATATGTTGGTTTTCTGCTTGCAGGATTGCTACCATTAATTCTTGTAATGCTTACTGTTAACCGAAATGCTTGATGAGCCATGAGTTCTACTTTAATTTTATTCATCTTGTTTTTTGTATTGATTTGCGTGGTGCTTTTCTATTTCTTTACACAGAAGAGCTTGAACGACATTTCAACGCGACTCAACAAAATAGAGACGCCAGAACGGGTCTTGCGCACCCCGGACACCATCCGCCGTGAGCGTGCCTACTCACATGACCAGATCGTGATTCTCGAAGCCCAGCTCATCAACGAGAGCCGGGAAGACCTCACCGAAGCAGAGATGCAAGAAATAGACAGGGCGCGCAAAAAAATCAAGTCTTGTGCAGACGAGCTCAGGGCACTTGGTGACTGGATAGGCTTACCCTTTGATTTGGAATGGAACGACATCCTCGACAGGTTGCCGGTCGTCAACCGCTTGTATCGCAAGGCTATCGCGGCCCAGACTGAGGCACTCAACCCGACCCCTGTTGCCCCTCCTGAAGTGCCGGCACCTGCGCCGCAGTCAAGACTTCGGCGCTAATTCGGGATTCACTCCAATGAATGTGAAACGCATTGATTGCCTGAGTGTTCCAAAATCGCGCGATTTAAAAGCCTCTGGTGATGACGTCGTGGCCGTGCTGCCAGGCAAGTTTTATGGCGTTTTTGACGGCGCTACCGATACAACAGACACATTTCGAGGGCCCGGCTCTCCCGGTCGTTTTGCCGCCACCTCGGCGGCCCAAGCCATGCTGCGACTGGTGCTGCAACCCCAATGCTCGTTAGCAGAGCCGCAAGTTTGGCTGGCGGGTATGAACGCGTCCATTCGTGATGGGTTGCACAACTTAGGTGTGCCGCAGGCCCGGGTCAGCACCACCGCAGCCATGGCCGTGCCCATTGGCAACACTATGCATTTCCTGCTGGTGGGGGATTCGGGCCTTCGTATCAACGGTCATGACATCACGCTCATGACCAAAGACGTGGACCGATTGTTCACCCAAGTCAGATTGGCGACGAGAGAGGTGCTTCAGTTGCAAGGCTTAAAGGGCGATACGCTGGAAACCGCCACCCGTGAACTTGTCTTCAAGGGCTTGGACCCGAGTCGGCAGGCCATTATTCTTCCCTCAAAAGTGCTGGAAATCGTTAGTCAAGTTAGCGCCGCGTGCCGTGGACAACTCATGCTAGATGCCATGGACTGCCTGCCGGACATGGTGTCGCGCGGTATTTCTGGTGGTCAGTACCAGTTTGCCAACCAGACTGACCACTCTTTAGCTTATGCCAGTGTGGATGGCAGCGTGACCCGTGGCAAAGACCAGCGCTATTTCAGCCTTCCTATGGCTGATGTGCAGAGCATTGAACTCTTTACCGATGGCTATATGTCTTGCCCGCACAGCGGCGTCAGCGTCATGGACTGGGAAGCGAATTTTGCGCAAGACGAAGCACTAGACCCTGAAAAAATTGGCCGATATGCCGGCGTTAAAGGCTCTACAGAGGCTTATTTTTCAGATGACAGGTCTGTCTTGTCGCTGAGCTTTTAGTCTTTGTGGGCTGCTTCTTTACGGCCTTAGGATTGGATATGACCATCAATACCTGCGCCTGAAAATTAGGCCTGCATTTGTTCGCTTGTAGTTACTCAAAGCCAGCGTTGACTTGTTATTTTCATAGCCCAACTCAAAGACTGGCGTAAATCCCGCGATGCTGAAATTGGCAGGGTCCAGGGACAGTTTGACAAGGTAGCGCTTATCTTCACGCAGCACTCCAAAGACGGGGTCCATCTCCGCATGTTTTCGGTTTGAACTTAGCCATTTGAGTTGGATACGGCTGTCCAGCGAGGTCACGAAGTAGGTGCCGCTCAGTCCGTAGCTGAGGGTTGTGTAAGAGTACGGCCGCTCAACGGCGCTACCGCGATCCCAGCCTATCTCAGCTCCTAGCAAAGCAAACTGTGACACGCTTTTTTCTGTGGCTATCTTGTACCCAGACAAGTGACTATTTTGATAGGAATAAGCCGGGTAGTTGATCACGCCGTGCCGCAGTTCGTTGGTCCACTTCCATCCGCCTTTAGTTTCAGCCACATGCAGCAAGGTAGCCCATGAATAGTTATAGAGCCGGGTGCCACCAGAGTCCATGCTTTCGTGTGAAATTTTTATTTCGGCCTTGGGCTCGATTTGAAAGCGAAATGCCAAGTGACTATCCCAGCCTATTTTGTCCAGAGTGGGTTCCCCGTAGTGCACGCCCATTGCGCCTAGGCTGGCTATCCAGCGATTGTTATCGTCCAGCCCCTTGCTGCCTGTTAAACGGTAGTTGGCGCCCCACTTAGGGCCGGTGTCTATCGGCGGTTTGTATCCAAAGGGCAGGCCAAAAATATTAAAGCTGCGCACGCTCGGAATGAACCGCGGGTTGCTGTCTCTCTCCAGCGATATTGAGTAGTCGAGCCGGCCTTGTGCAAAGCCCATATCTTCTAAAAAGTAGTGAATTTTTTCCCGAACGGCGAATGGTGGGGAGGAGGCGAGTACAGCCTTGAACAAGGCTTCGGCTTGCGCATAGTCTTGCCGTAGGTAGCTCGCTCTGGCCCATTCCAGCCTAACCCGTTCGCTGCCAGTGATCGCGTAAAGTCTTTCAAACGTTTCGGCCGCAGCGGCGAATTCGTCGTTCAATAAAAAGTTCAAGCCCTTTTCAAATTGAACCTGAGCTTGAGATCTGGACTCATCAGACGGCTGAGCGTACGCATTGGTTGATGCAAGTATCAACGTCAGTAAACAAAACAGCAATCCTGAGCCAGAGCGCGATCGCGCTCTGAATGCAGGAATATGAAGCGCGGCGTTTTTAACGCTTACCGCCGAATGCACCGAAATAAGCTGCCCCGCCCCCAGTTACCGCAAAAGTTCCACCAATTTCTTGAGCCGTTGGGCCGTAAAACTTGCCCGTCGCGATGCCCGTCATTGCCGCATTAGATGCGCCGCCGCCCACAGTGCTGATGACGCCGGTAAATTGATTGACCCAGGCGTTGTAGATCAGCGTGCCGCTGCTATTCAAATTGGTGTTGCCGGTCGATGTGATTAGATCCGTACTGGTTCGCGTATTTGTCGTTGCAAACGCGATAGAGCGCGTCCCAAAGTTGGCGGTAGCGGTCATGTCCGATCCAACAAAGGTATTGACGCCTGTGCTGTCAACATATCTACCTCCGCTGGCGCCTAAAAAATTACCAGTTCCACTGACTGGAATAGCTGACGCGGCTGTTTCAGCCCCAATGCTGGCAACGCCAACGGTCCCGGCCCCCGTCCCTGCACCCGTTGTCCAGACGCCGAATGTTTGGTAGTCCCAGCCCCAGCCGGGTGACTGGGGGCGCCCTGAAAGAACATAGTCTTGACTGTTTGCGCTGATGCCCACATTGACGTTGGGGAAAGCCGCCAAATTGCTTATGACTCCACCAGCTGCAGTGTCAACAGTAATGGTTGTGCCTAGGGCGGATGTAAGGGCGGCTTTAGTCGTGAGGCCGTTAGAGTCATATGTACCAACATACGATGCCCCGGAAATGAACGGAGTCACCGCTGAGATGCTGGTTACCCTCGATATGCCTGTGTTGTAAACATAGTCAACCTGCTGAGACGACCCATTTATTTGGACTGCCCCGGGGACAGCGATGGAGCTGAACTTAACAAATGGTGCGAGTGTCGAACTACTTCCGCCTCCACTCCCGCTTACACCCCCGGCTCCGCAGGCAGTGAGCAACGCTGAGAGTGTGCAGATTACGGGGAAGTAGTAGTTCAAAATTTCACCTCAGAGTGAAGCTCAAAAATTTTTAAAAATGGCGCTTTGCTAGGGCGTTCAAAAAGTTTTCTCCTGTGCTTGCCCAGCGCGATGTACCCATTGCCCCTGCGATCAAATCGCCGTCAACACGGTACTGGCTTTGAGCTTCATCGCCATCGTGCATCCGTTAAAGCCTGGACTTTGCACAATGCCACCAGGTTAGGCTTTGAAACTAGTTTAGACCACTTGCGGATGTCATAGCGAATGCGTGTTGCCAACTCTCCAGGAGAGCTCGGATTGACTCCCTGGCCCGGCATCTCGACCCGATCAACTTTTTAGCCCTCTGATTTCGCAATCCAATGCTGCTCCCACCCACATACGAACCTTGTCACATGAAGCGTCACAGCTACCGTTATTTGATCTAGGCCATGTTGGGGTTTATTTGATAAATCTTAGGGTTTTCGATAGTGTTTAAATTTTTAAATTAGAAAAAAATGATTTTGAGTCAATCATGACTAACTTAGCCTTCGAATATTTGGAGATTAATAATGATTTTAAAAAATACTACTATTCCTCGTCGGACTACAATCATAGCTGGACTAGCTGGATTGTTCTCGCTTGGAAGTTCTGGGGTTAATGCGCAGGGACAAACTGCACTAACTTTCTGGACTGTCAGGCTTAACACACCAGAACTCGCCGAAGCGCTAAGGGGCATTTTGGCCGAGTTCCAAAAAGCCTATCCATCAATCAAAATTACACATGAACCGGTATCAGGCGGCCTGGTATATCCTAAGTTTCTTGCAGCGGTGCGTGGGCAAACTATGCCAGATGTCGCTGAGGCATATTCCTACCATCCATTACAGTTTGCAGCGATGGATCAAATGGAACCAATGGACGACATAATTGCACATTGGAAATCAAATGGAACACTCGATAATATATTCAATGAATATGCTTATAAAAAGTTTTTTTGGAAAGGCCGATACTGGGGAGTACCTTATAACTTAGATATACGGCCCATCTATTATCGTAAAGACTTACTCGAGGCCAAAGGTATAAAGCCACCAAAAAATTGGGCCGAGTTTCAATCAGCAGCAATTGCAACAAACAACCCTAGCGCTGGAAACTTTGGTGCTGTATTCCCGGCTGGTGATTTTCATATTTCGCAGCATTTCTTCATGTCGTTCATGCTACAGGCCGGTGGCGGAATTCTCGACAAAGACGGTAACCTGATTTTCGGTACAAAAGCGAAGGAAGCAAATATCAGAGCCCTGACTTTCCTAACTGACCTGGCCACCAAGCATAAAGTTACACCACCAGGTATCGCTGCTTACAATACTGATGATGCACATACTATTTTTGTCCAAGGCAGGGCTACCTTTGGGTTCGGTACGGGTGGAGTCATTTCACGAATAATGAAAGAAAATCCAAGTTTGTTTGACAAGGTTGGTATTCTCGATGTTCTTGAAGGTCCTGGTGGACCAACGAGTAGGCTAAGTGCGGGTTTCTATAACCCAATGTTCATATGGAAACATAGCCCTGCTAAAGAAGCAGCAAAGACATTTATTAAATGGTTCATTCAATCTGGCCGTTTAGAACCGCTTTATAGAACCACCCCGGGGCAACATTGGCCCATCTTTAAATCTGACGTTGCATCACCAAGGGTCAAGGGAAATAGGTTGCTAGAAGAGGCCCTTACAAAGGTAGTCCCATTCACTACAGACTTTGCTTACCCCGGCTTTGGAAGACCAGAAATGGGCATCATCGATGGCGAGAAGTTATTTGCTGCACCAGTCAACGAAGTTGTGGTGGGTACTAAAACGCCAGAAAAAGCCGTGATGGATGCTCATGCCAAAATGGCCCGGCTTTTTACCACCTGAGCCTTGTGCTTTGTCTACTTTAATTGACATTAAAACCGTCGCCGAAATTTTTTGTAATTTGGGACCGGGTGACTCATGCTTTTAAAGCGACGTACACGTATTGCGTATTTCATGATACTGCCGTCGGTCGCGATGATCACTCTATTGACGCTCGTGCCTTTGCTTGAGGGTTTGATCGTCTCTGTACAAAGCCAAGATATGGGACGACCTAACCCTACGCGCTTTGTCGGCTGGGAGCATTATATTCGGGCCTTGTTTGAGGATGACGACTTTTGGAGCAGTCTCAGACGAACATTAATTTGGACGATAGGTTCTGTAGCTGGCGCTTATTGCTTGGCGCTTTCACTTGCCCTACTCGTAAATATCGATATACAAGGGCGTAAATTTTTCAGGGCATTATTTCTTTTGCCATGGGTTGTTCCTGAAGTTAGTACTGCATTACTTTGGAAATGGCTCTATGGAGATGAATTTGGTATCTTGAATTTTATATTAAAATCACTCGGAATAATAAGCAGCCCAGTACTTTGGCTTGCAGATCCGAATCTCGCAATGCCATCGGTAATTGTCGTACAAATCTGGAAACTCTATCCAGTAATGTTCATAGTGCTTTTAGCCGCTTTACAAAATGTACCCAAGGAACTGCACGAGGCCGCAATTATTGATGGTGCTAATAGTAGACAGCGATTTTGGTATATTACTCTCCCTTTCATTCGCGGAACAAGTGTAATTACTACTTTGCTAGCGTCTATATGGTCTTTCCAGAATTTCGATATTATCTATCTGCTAACCGGAGGTGGGCCTGCAGGCGTTACTAAAGTGCTTGCGACCTTAATGTATCAAAAAGCTTTTTGGGGGTCCGAGATGGGTTATGCTGCAGCAATTGGCGTATTAATGTTAGTAGTACTATTGCTATTGAGTATTGCCTATCTTTTTGCCTACAAGGTGCAAAAAGATTGATGCAAAAAAATATGCTATCACCACAAATCTCAGGGCTAAAAACAAGGGGAATTGTTCTTTTTTTAAGTACATACAGACGCGCATATTTTTTATTAATAGTCTATTCGCTGTTGCTTCCAGCAGCGACAGTACTTCTCTTCCCAATTTTTTGGATGGTCTCGTCATCCTTAAAACCTTCTGAGGAACTGTTCGCTCGAAATTTAACCATGCTGCCAATCCATTGGACGCTGGAAAATTATCGAAACGTATGGGTCAATACAAAATTCCCTTCTTATTTTTGGAATAGCTTTAAGGTCTCGGCACTTTCAACGATTTGCTCAGTCTTAATTGCAATGTATGCGGCATATGCTATTGCTCGCATACAGTTTGTTGGGCGCTACTCCTTCGGTTTAGTTCTGCTCATAACACAAATGTTTCCACATATACTTTTAGTAATTCCATTGTATTTATTAATACAACGTATGGGGTTATTAAACAGTCATTTTGCATTATTCATAGCATATACTGCCTTCTCACTGCCGTTTACTATTTGGCTTTTACGTGGGTTTTTTGAGTCTATTCCTATGGAGTTAGAGGAGGCCGCAGAAATTGACGGCGCTTCGATGTTGACAACGTTTCACAAAATCATATTGCCTTTGGCAGGGCCTGGGCTAGCTGCCGTTACGATGTTTAGTTTTATAAGAGCCTGGAATGAGTTTCTTTTCGCATTAGTTTTCCTTTCATCCCGAGAACTTTTTACAATGCCAATTGGCTTAGCTAGTTTTCAAGAAGAGTTTACTTTCCGTTGGGATCTGATTATGGCAGGGGCTGGAATTATCACTCTTCCTATATTACTTCTCTTCCTTCTTATGCAACGCTTCATTGTCCAAGGTTTGCTTGGCGGGGCTTTAAAAGGTTGATTTCTTCAATAACTTATAAGGAGTATTTATTATGAAGTTCGGAGCTGCCTCATGGCCTTTTCAGTGGGATCCACCCTACGAGGATGCTATCCATCGTATTGCTAAGTGCGGATTTAAAGCTATTGAGTTGATTGGTTGGAATAAAGATTATTTGCGGGACCACTACACTCCCGAAAAAATCAAAAACTTAAGATCGAAATTAAAGAGTGAGGGGTTGACCTTATCCCAGTTCGTTTCAACACCTCACGATTTGTCTAGTCCAGACAAGGGTAAGCGTAAGGCTGCAGTAGAACACTGGCAACGAGCTGTTGATGTTGGGACTGCACTTGGGGCGCCTATCATTAATATGGTCAGTGCATATCCCTTTGGTTTCCGCGATGCGGAATATCCACGAATCACAACTAAGCCACTAGTTCAGACCTACACGACTAAAATCCCCAGCGGTCTTGACTGGGATAGAAATTATAAGGACTACGTTGATTCGCTACGTAAATGCGCCAAAATATGCGAGTCAGCAAATGTCATGTTGTCTATCGAGCCACACCCTCACCGCTATCTGGCTAATACCGATGGTGCTTTACGTTTGCTAGACGATGTTAACTCACCCGCTATGGGTATTAATTTTGATCCTAGTCATACCTTTCCGGTCGGTGATTTTCCTAATGTTTCGGTCTACCGTCTTGGCAAGAAGGTCATACACATGCACGTATCGGATAATGATGGAGTGACTAATGTGCATTGGCGTCCAGGGATGGGCAAGATTGATTGGGTTGCGCTATTTCAGGCGCTCAAGGATGTTGGCTACGATGGCGTAATTTCCTTGGAACTTGAAGATGTGCCTGGTGTATCGCGGGGCCCTACTTCCACAGCACCGGGGGTATTCAGACATCCAACTGCAACCGAAGATTTTGTTCGGGAGACGGTTGCTGGGATGAATTACCTTAAAGGAATTTGTAAGGATCTTAAAATCAAGGTTGAATAGTAAATTAGAAATTCTTCGCTATTGATTTAGTTTCTATGTCTTTAAATATATTTGATAAATTTTTTGAAATTTGGTTATTATCTTAATGGCTAAAATTAACTCAATCCCCGCCCTTTGGGCTGGGGTTTTTTATTTAAAATTCATTAAAGTCATGAAATGACCAGCGCAATTAATTTAGTTTACGTAGGCACCTATAGCGAGCCGATTGTTTTCGGTACAGGGCAAACGCTTCATGGTAAGGGTCGAGGAATCTATGCCAATAGATTTGATCCACAAATTGGCGCACTATACCCCCAATGTGTCACCGAAGGAGTGCGCAACTCCTCATACATCGCTTTTGATCCGACAAAACGATTCTTATTTTGTGTCAATGAATATAAGGAATACGAAGGGCGCCCCAGTGGGGCAGTCAGCGCGTTTAAAGTCAATCAATCAACCGGTGAACTCACCTACCTCAATTCACGAGCTAGTTACGGCACTGACCCCTGCCATCTTAAAGTTGATGCGACCGGGAATTATTTGGCTGTAGCAAATTTCGCCTCAGGCAGTGTCTGCGTGCTGCCCATTGGTGAAGATGGTTTCCTTGGCGAGGCAGTTCAAGTTATTCAGCACGAAGGTTCGAGTTTGGATGCAAAGAGGCAAGCTGGCCCACACGCTCATGCTGTCGAATTTGACAAAGCGAATCGATTTTTGTTTGTGCCAGATCTCGGTCTTGACAAGGTGATGATTTATGAGTTTGATGAAAAAACTGGGCTACTTACCCCAAACGCCCGTCAACCTTGGGTTACAACGGCACCCGGTTCAGGGCCTCGCCAACTCGCAATGAGCCCTGATGGGAATTTCGCTTACCTCATAAACGAATTGAATTCAACGCTGACAGCGTATCGTTATAACAATGCCGATGGGAGTCTAAACGCTTTAAACACTTTGTCGACACTGCCTGCAACTTATGCTGAACTGAGTACCTGCGCAGAGGTTCAGGTAACTCCAGATGGAAAGTTTCTATATGGCTCCAACAGGGGACATGACTCTCTTGCGATTTTTGCCATTGACAGTAACACTGGGCAAATCTCGTTGGTCGGGCATGAGAGTACTCGGGGGAAAATTCCAAGGAATTTTGACATTAGCAAGTGTGGTCGGTTTCTTGCCGTCGCCAATCAAGACAGCAATAATATTGTTATGTTTGGCCTTGATCCGAGTAATGGACACCTGACTTTAACTGGTAGTGAGATCTCAGTTGGTACGCCAATATGTGTTCGGTTTATTTAGTTTGCGTTCGATAATATTTAACATGATGTAATTTATACATTTAAAGATTAGCGATGAATTTTTTACAAGATCTTTTTAAAAATCAATGTTAGAAATACAACCCCTTAATTTTTCAAATTCTACATGTCTAATGTTTATATTCGCTCAGTAAAAAAACGTTTCGGCGAGGTTGAGGTACTGCATGGCGTATCGATAGATATTCCGGATGGTTCTTTCACAGTGCTGGTGGGCCCATCAGGCTGCGGCAAGAGCACCTTGTTGCGCATGGTTGCAGGACTGGAGGACATAAGTGACGGTGAGGTTGAAATTGCGGGGAGGGTGGTCAATCATGTTCCGCCGAAAGAGCGCGACATAGCTATGGTGTTCCAGAACTATGC
>CAIRGS010000282.1 GCA_903878125.1 uncultured Nitrosomonadales bacterium
AGGCAACCAATATGCCAGCCTCGTATTTCAGGCCAAGCTGAAGGTATACGGCATGATTTGTTCCATGAGCCGCAAGGGCAGCTGCTGGGATAACGCCCCGACCGAAAGCTGGTTCGGTGGATTAAAAACGAACGAGTGTACGGTGAACGCTTCGAGACACGGGACGAGGTGATAGCCATGACGTTTAAATACATCGAGATATTTTACAACCGGAGACGTCTGCACTCGACACTAGGATACAAATCACCGATACAATTCTTGAATAACTGGATCAGCGCTCAGCAACAGGAAAAACTGGTAGCATGAAACTCGCCTCTTGGAAGACGGAAAGCCGTGGGAAGGTCATCCTTCGCGCAAGTGTTTTTTCGCCGCCGCCAACTCTCTTGGCTGACCGAGAAGCACTAGTACGTCACCGGCTTTCATAATCATATTGCCCGCAGGCTGATTGCCGCGCATGTTGTGGCGGCGCACTGCATTTACTTCCACATTTACTTCAGCCAGATTGATTTCATCAAGCGTTTTGCCCACGGCGGCATCGCGTTCTCCCAGCAAAACGCTATGGAAGCGTGGCTGTAAATTTTCCGTGGCTTCACCCACTACATTCGCAGCAGTGCGAAAGTAGGTGCTGAACATGCTATAGCGACGCGCCCGGTTTTCCTGAAGGCGGCGGACGACGCGGTTGAGTGGCACACCGGACATCAGCAGTGCTTGCGATGCCAGCATCACACTGCCTTCAAGCTCATCCGCCACAACTTCGGCCGCTCCAGCCTGCTTGAGCGTCTCGATATTTGTTTCGTCGGTACTTCGCACCACTACTGGCAAGTCAGGGCGCAGTTCATTAACCAAGTGTAAAATTTTAAGCGCGGAGATAGTGTCGGTGTAAGTGACAACCAGAGTTTTAGCGCGCATTAATCCGGCCGCTAAAATCACTTCGCGCTTGGAGGCATCGCCATACACCACGTGCTCACCCGCCGCTGCGGCTTCATGCACACGGCGTGAGTCGAGGTCGAGCACGATGAATTGAACATTCTCCTGTTTCATAAAGCGTGCCAGCGCCTGCCCGCTTCGCCCGTAGCCGCAAATAATGATGTTTGCATCGGCGGATATGCTGCGCACTGCTATCTGATGTATCTGCATGGCGCGGCTCATCCATTCGGAGGGTGCAATGCGCCGCACAATAGCTTCGGTATACTGGATTAGGAAAGGCGCAGCCAGCATGGAGAGAAGCATGGTGTCCAGAATAATTTGTACTGTTGCGGGAGATAGTAAATGAACCCCGCTGGCCAAGGTTAATAGCACGAAGCCGAACTCACCGGCCTGCGCCAATCCCAGGCTGCTACGAATCGCCACTCCCCAATCACCGGCAAACCTGCGCACCAATAATGCCACTACAGTAAATTTAATCAGTAGTAAGCACAGCAGCATCAGAAGTACCCAGCCAATGTTGACAAACATTTCGCCGAGATCCAGCATCATGCCAACAGTAACGAAAAACAGACCCATTAGTACGTCACGGAAAGGCTTTATGTCATCTTCAACTTGATAGCGGTACTCAGTCTCGGCAATTAAGATGCCAGCCACAAATGCCCCCAGTGCCAGAGATAACCCGACTAACTCAGTAAAATAGGCAAGCCCCAGTGTGATAAATAGTACGTTGAGCATGAACAGCTCGGAAGATTTTTGCCGTGCCACGACATGAAACCAAGATCGCATCACGCGCTGACCGAATACCAGAAGCACAGCTAGTACTGATATGGCTTTAAGCAGTGCAAGGGAGAGAGTGAACGGCAGGTCGCCTGGTGGGCTTGCCAAAGCCGGAATGATGATGAGCAGCGGCACTACAGCTAAATCCTGAAATAGCAATACACCGATGATTTGCTGGCCGTGTGGTGCACTCATTGCGGCGCGCTCGACAAGCATCTTGCTTACAATGGCAGTGGATGACATCGCCAGTACACAGCCCATGGCTAAGCCTGCACGCCAATCAAATCCCGCCAGCAACCCAGCTGTCATAATCAACATAAGAGTTACTATTACCTGCGCGCCACCAAGGCCGAATACCGTACGTTTCATTGTATGGAGACGCGCAAGGCTGAATTCAAGGCCGATGCTGAACATCAGAAATACCAGGCCGAACTCCGCCAGATGACGAGTGCCTGGTGTATCAGGTATCCAGCCCAGCGCGTGCGGACCGATCAGAATGCCAACTGTAAGGTAGCCTAGGACTACTGGCAAGTGCAATACGCGGCAAGCCACCACCACACCTACGGCAACGGCAAGCAAAATTAGA
This sequence comes from uncultured Nitrosomonadales bacterium, assembly GCA_903878125.1. GTDB lineage: Bacteria > Pseudomonadota > Gammaproteobacteria > Burkholderiales > Gallionellaceae > Nitrotoga. Next base: position 2,291 of record CAIRGS010000282.1, read on the forward strand.
ACGAGTTGCAGCGAATTGGTCATGTGCGTATTAAATAAATGAGCAGGCTCCTTATTGGCGATACTGCACCCGAACGCAGGGATGCAGCGCGGCGCACTCCAGCATTGAGCCCGGCAATTTAGCTCGCCCATCTCGCCAAAGCTCAACTCACAGCCAAGTGACATGATCGGCAATGGCAAGTGCAGCCTATATGGAGCTTGGCGCTGATGATGCAGTAGATGTGGCTATCATACGCATTCGGCTACAAATATGAGCAGCGGATGGTGCGATAACCGCCCCTGTCGGAGCCGCTGCAGCGCATGGTGGCGACCCCTTGAGTACCATAGCGCGTTATTACGATGAAGTCCATGGCCACGGTGGATAGCCATGGCTTAAGCCATGCTGCCACGAAGTTGTGACAGTTGCATATAGTTAAATATATTCAATTATTTAACATCTACTCCTCGCATTGAGATTAGTCCGTTATTGCAGCGGTGCAATTTTACCAAGCCGGGAAATAAGGGCGGAGTTTTCCAGTGGCTTGCTAAGTACCTTTGACAAGAGGGGTGAGAACATGGATAATTACATGTTCTGTTTGGAGGGATTCCCGAGCGGTTAAAGGGATCAGACTGTAAATCTGACGGCTCTGCCTTCGAAGGTTCGAATCCTTCCCCCTCCACCAAATAGGGAATGGATGTTGTAT
>CAIRGS010000283.1 GCA_903878125.1 uncultured Nitrosomonadales bacterium
AAACAGATGATTACGGACTTATTCATAAAGCAACACATGGTTCATACGTTAATGTTGGCGCTGACCTTGGATACATTGGTCTCATGCTATTTGTCGGTATTCTTTATGCTAATAGTCGCACACTAATCCAAGCACGTGTTGATCCTGCACAAGAAGATTTGGAGCGTTGTCAACGGTTGCTATTATCGTTAACAACATCTTTTGCATTATCTGCATGGATGATTGATCGAGCTTATCATACAGATTATTTCATCCTTGCAGGGACAGTTTCGGCTTTCCATCGGTTGATGACATTACGGCAATTTCAGGCTTTGAATCCAAGTGATGAGCGAAATTATACACCCGAAATTAAATCGATTCAGGAATTGACGGGACTTGCAAGAATATTGCCTAAAATGATTGTCGCGGAAACGGGATTATTGATGTCAGCAAATTGCTCTTCAAATACACAAAGTGATATGTCTGTGAGAACTGTTTCAGAACAATTCAACTTCCGTGGAGCGCAGCGGATCGCGAATAATGAGAATGAAGCAGGTTCAAACTATGGATTGCGGTGGACACACTTACAGGGAATCGATGCCTTCTGGATTGTTTTATTGTTATTATCTGTCGACAGAGTTTGGCAGTATTTGATGACTAGTTTTATCAGTATTTAATCAACCTTGGAAATTTTATCCTGCATGTTTCCTAACCCGCCTATTATTCGCAATTTTTCTAAAACAGGGCGCACTGCTGAGCAACTGACCAATCATTACATTGTCGAAAAGGAGCTTGCTGACCAAGTTAGACGCAGCACGCGCAAAGAACGACAATTGCTTTTACCAAAGGTTTATGACGAACTCTTTTCCCGCGTGCCAGATCATCCGCGACTACACCGTCGAGAGAGTCCTGATGCATCGCGTCAAAGCGTTAATATGCGTTTGAAAATCCTCACGGGACTAATTAGTAAGGATACCATTTTTCTTGAAATCGCCCCTGGCGACTGTCGCTTGGCTTGCTCGGTGGCTAAGGATGTGGCGCATGTATACGCTGCGGACATCTCAGATCAACGTGCGAAGCAAGCCGAGATGCCCTCGAATTTCGAACTCGTGCTTTTTGACGGATTCCACCTTGATTTACCACCGGCTTTTGCTGACGTGGCATTTAGTTATCAGTTCCTTGAGCATCTGCATCCCGATGATTTGGGACCTCACATGGACCTTGTTGCGCGCGCCTTAAAGCCTGGTGGAGTATATGTGCTGGATACACCTCATGCCTTTTCAGGCCCACATGATATTTCGCGCTATTTTAGCAACGCCGCCGAGGGTTTTCATATGCACGAATGGACCTACAAAGAAATTGCAATTTTGGGGCGGAAGCATGGCTTTGACCGTATGAGTGTGTACCGCTTTGGTGTCCGTTGGGATACGCCACTAGCATTAATCGTCACATGTTTTGCGGAGAGAATCCTGCGTATAATGCCTGAAAAACTGCGCTGGCGGATAAGTCAGCGCCTTTTTTCTGGTGTTACTGCCTGTCTCTGGCGCACGTGTCAATGATATGAGCAAGTGCGATATGCCGTTGCGTAACGCTCCGTCATCCCGTCCCAAGAGTAATTTTGCAATGCACGCTGGCGACCAGAACATCCAATCTCCTTTAATTCGAATGGTGTTCTGGTAAATAGAGTGGTTAGAATGGAGGCCATTGATTTTACGGATTTTAGATCTTCAACCCACCCACCCTCATTATTGCCAATCAATTCAT
>CAIRGS010000284.1 GCA_903878125.1 uncultured Nitrosomonadales bacterium
GAAGAACGACAAATATCCGGATGCTTCTTCAGATTTAGATACAACCAAGTAGTGCCTGACTTGCCAGGACCTATTCCTATAAAGCAAATTTTGCTATTCATAAGTTCTAAATTTTCGAAATATATTTTGAGAAAAAAGCATAACTCACTACTAAAGCTTAAGTGGAATATACGAAATCAGAGGTGGCTCCGCTTATCTGAACAACCAAACCCGATTCATAAGTGAATCACGCCCATCAGTTTATGCCGCCATGGGTAATGGCAGCGAATCAAAATATACCTGGTCTGGCGTTAACCGATCCAGCTTCGAATGCGGTCTGCGTCGAATGTAAAAATCAAAATACCTGCCCAGTCATTCTCTTGCCTGCGACACCGATTCATAAGCATGCACGTACACTTCCTCATACTTCACGCTTCGCCACAAGCGTTCCACAAACACGTTGTCCCGCCAACTGCCCTTGCCGTCCATGCTGATGGCAATGCCATTGCTGCGCAGTGCCTCGGTGAATGCGTGACTGGTGAACTGGCTGCCTTGATCGGTATTGAATATCTGCGGCCGACATACAATGTCAGCGCGTCATCCAATGCGTCCAGACAAAAGTCTGTGGTCATTGTAATGGAGACTCGCCACGAGAGTACTCGGCGAGTAGCCCAGTCCAAAACTGCTGCCAGATACACAAACCCACGAGCCATTGAAATATCCGTGATATCCATCGCCCACACATGATTGGGTTGATCAATGCGCATTGCGCGTAGCAGGTAAGGATAGATCTGATGTCCTTCGCCCGGCTTGGTCGTCCTGGGCTTGCGATACAGCGCCTCAATGCCCATGCGCTTCATCAACGTTCCCACATGGCGCCTGCCGACATGCACATCTTCGTGCCAAAGCATATCGCGCAGTATCCTAGCACCAGCAAAGGGATACTCCAAGTGCAGCTTGTCGATCCGGAGCATAAGAGCCAGGTCCCTGTCACTGACTGGGCGTGGTGGATAGTAAAAACTGCTACGGCTCAGCCCCAGCAGCTTCACCTGCCTGGTCACAGGCAGCGCATGTTCCGGGTCGATCATTTCTTTGCGCTCAGCAATCCCGCTTTGGTGAGCGCGCTTTCTAAAAAATCATTCTCCAGCGTTAACTCACCGATCTTGGCATGCAGCACCTTCAGATCCACCGGCGGGGCGGAGCCATCATTATCCCCGCCAAAGGCCATGAACGCTTGGTCCTGAAGCTGCGCCGTCCACTGCGTGATCTGATTGGCGTGAACATCGTACAGCTGCGCTAACTCCGCCAAGGTCTTCTCGCCCTTGAGGGCTGCCAGCGCTACTTTGGCCTTGAAAGCCGGTGAGTGGTTACGTCGAGGTCTTCTGGTCATTTCATGCTCCTGTTTACGGGACAATCTTGCCCCAATCAGGACGCAAATTCACTTATGCGGTTGTCTTAAAAAGCGGAGCCACCTCTATCATCTATTTTAATAGCTTTGAACGCATAGAAAAGTGCACCACAGCTAGAACAAGAAATGGCAATATTGGCAGGCGCA
>CAIRGS010000285.1 GCA_903878125.1 uncultured Nitrosomonadales bacterium
TATTCACGCTGGGGGGCCAACGGGTACACACAGCAGCCCAGCCAAACCACCAACTATTACGTGCCAGGCCGCGGCCTGATTGGTTACTCCATCACCAACTAAGCATCGATCGACAACGGGCACACCTTACGGTGTGCCCAAAACAAAAAAAGGAGTTAAACATGAAAATATTCTTGGCACTGCTGTTGGTGTTGCAACTGGCCCCTGCCTTTGCAGGCAGGATTCTCAATAATGAACTGGATATTTGTACCCAGTTCAGCTGTACTTTCCCCCCGATCAGTGGCAATTTCGAGCATGCGCTACGGCATTGACTGGGGGCACTGTTTTGCTTGGTTTCAGTCTCCCCAGTCAGGCAGTCAAAAGGTAACCCGACACTAGGGTGTCCTGTATCCTCACCTATTTCGGCTAAAAATCGGGAAGAGTGGCCAATCACTGCCGATTAGGAAGGGACTATGACAGACGACGACTTGCTACAGGAAATTGCGGCGGGCGGACCGCGCCAATCGGCCGCTCTCAGAACGCTATACATGGGTAAAGGTAAAGCCTTTGGTCGTTTTTTTCTAAGAGAGGGGCTTTCTCGTTACGACGCTGACGACGTCTTGCAAGAAACCTTCATGAAAATCCTCAAGTCTGCAGCCAGTTTCCAAGTCGAGGGAAAGGCTAACGCTTGGATGTGGCAAATTGCCCGCAATGCCCTGATTGACCACTTTCGCCAGAAGCCGTCGGAGACGACCTTAGACGATGAGGGTTGGAAAAATCTTGAGGTGGTTGAGCATCAACGCAGGAAAACTGCGAACACAAGCGCTGATGAGGCCAACTGGGAACAAGTCACTTCGGATAACTCGGTTGCTTCCTCGGCAGCATGGACCACAGACCCATCTCGGGCTGCTGAGGAGTGCGTCACACAAGGGCTCGCTCGTTTTGCTCTGGCGGAGCCTGACCGCGCTTATGCGATCGAGTTGGTCGTCGAGGGCGTTGACGGTAATGAAATTGCGGATCGGATCGGGCGCTCATACACGGCCACTCGCCAATACTTGACACAGTGCCGTAAGGCGTTTGCGCCGTTCATAAAAGATTGCCTGCCGTTGCTGGCGGCCTGAGGAGAACACAGATGAAAGAAGAACTTGAAGATCAGCAGTGGATCGACGCCTTGAGCGGTAAGGTGGCGGGTAATCAAACGGATTCAGCGGCTGAAACACAGGCCGGCGTGTTGAGGAAAGTAATAATGCGTCAAATTGAAGCCAGGCCCATGTACGAGCCTTCACCTGCCCGTTTTGAAATGCTCTTGGGAGAGGCGAAAAAGCAGGGCCTGCTCAAACCAGAGAAAACGAGTTGGCGTCCCAGCGATCTCATCAGCCGAATCTACCAATTATTGGCTATGCCAGCAAGCGTTATGGCCTCAGTCACCATCGTGCTGGGCTTAAGCATTACGACCGGCTGGCAAGCGCAGCAGTTGAAAGATCTTGAGAGCGAAACTGTACGCAGCGGTACGGTAAGTCGCAACGTCGTGGGTCCGTCCGTGACACAACTGGTGGCCGCTGACTTGGAAGTGGCACAAAAGGCACAGCGCTGGCAGCAAGATCTATTGGCGAAGCGTATCGAACACGCGGTTTCTTTTGAAGCTCCGAACCGAATCCTTATCCGTATACGCTTGACCCCTGACGCAGTCGAGTTGCTCCAAGCCGAGAGAATGATGCCGCCATCGGGTGACTGGTACACCGTGATCATCGAGACGGCGCAGGCGAAACCGTGATGATGGGGCGATGGGTGTCAGGCCTCGTGATGGTTGCGCTGCCTTTCATATTATTTTTTTCAATATCGGTAAATGCGGCGGAAAACGACGCAGCAGCAGAAAAAAGACTTGGGATAATTAATAAAAATATTGAAACTGCCATTGAGAAAAAAGAGTACGGAGAAGCTATTGCTCAAAGTATAGAGGGAATAGCCTTTGCCGAAAATCAACTGGGCCCTGAGCACTTAGCGGTAGGATTCTTCTTTCAGCGCGCAGCCATACTATATGTGCTTGTCGGACAGCAAGACAATGCATTATCCATGGCTCTTCGCGAACTACAAATTTTTGAGAAGAATGTAACGGTACCGCAGTTCACGGTTGCAGCCACCTTAGTGCGTATAGGTGATATATTAATTAAGCTAACTAAGGTAAGCGATGCCTTGGTATATTTCAATCGCGCCCTAGTAATTATAGATAAAGGGACTGAAAAAAACGAAAACGCATTGGCGTTTGTGCTATCTCGATTGGGCGAGATTTATTACGATCAAAATAAATATAATGAATCGGTTACTGCCTACGTTAGATGCCTCCTATCGGTCGAAAAAACATATGGTAGAAAACATTCTGAGGTAGCAAAGATACTAAATTATCTTGGTTTGGCCTATTACCATTCAGGGGATTATCAGGGCGCCTACGCCAGCTTTATTCGAGCAATCGAAATAAATACACTTATATTTGGTGATATGAGTGTAGAGACACTTCAAGCCCGCAGTAACTTGGGCGTTACATTGCGCACTCTTGGTAAACTAGAGGAGTCTATTTTGGTACTTCGAAAAGTTATTGCTTTGAGCGAAGACGCTTTAGGATTAAATCACGTAGACACTGCCTTTGCAATGAATTTATTAGCTCAATCTTATATTTATCTAAATAATGACAGCACTGCTATAGAAATTAATACTAAGGCGGTTGCAATATATGAGAAGCAGGAACAAATCAGTCAGAGGCGCCTGGCAATTGCATTGGGTGATATGGTTATTTCTTACAATAAAATGGGAATGTTTGAGGAGGCGGTGCAGGCGGGATTGCGATCATTACAACTGAACGAAAGGGTGCTTGACGCATTTGATGAAGGAATCGCGATCAGTTTAAGCGGCTTAGGGCAGAGCTATTTGTTATCTGGGAACTATGAGAAAGCACTTCCGATGCTGGCTAGAGCGCATGAGATAACATCAATAAAATATGGCGATAATAATATTAATTCAGCGCTGTCATTTAATAATTACGGATATGTTGTCGGTCTTATGGGAAACTATGAAGCAGCATTGAAAATACTCCATACAGCCTACGCTGTCCAAGAGAAAATAATTGGGAATACACATAAGGATACTGCTTTAACGTTAAATAATATTGGGTTTTTTAATAATAAATTGCAACGATATGAGCAAGCGGCAATTTTTTTGGAATTGTCTGTTGGGGGCCAAAATAAGATCAATAATGTAAACGATTTGAATTTATTAAAAAATCTAGGTAATTTAGCTTGGTCCTACCATGGTCTGGGTCGTCATCGGGAGGCGTTTAATCTCGAAAATAAAGTTCTTAGTGGTTTTGAAAAGGCTTACGGCGAATCTCATCCGGATAGCGTTATCGCACGACA
>CAIRGS010000286.1 GCA_903878125.1 uncultured Nitrosomonadales bacterium
CCAACAGGCCTTCCGTCAGGCGTTGCCCAAGATGCAAATTGACCGGCTGGGCTTCGCGCCGGACTGGCCGTCTGATCGCCTGTGCCATTGCCTAATCTATTTCCTTCAAATAATCGATTAAGTTTTTGTGATCTATCGAGAATCAGATGATACCTAGATACCATTTCGAACACTAGCGGCAACCTGGACCCACTGCCCATGAAGGTCCGAAACGCAGGGCTATGGGCCACCGTTGGCACCAACGGCACGCGCTGGCTCACACCCTCAGCAAGGGGATGCTAGTATCCGAAACACCTCCAGTCGACAAGTTAAACCATGAAGCGCCAAAGCACTTATCGCGTCACTTTTCACAACCAAGGCAAAATTTACGAAATTTATGCCCGTCAGGTTGCCCAAGGAAACTTACTGGGCTTTATCGAAGTTGAAACCATTATTTTTGGCGAGCGCACGACGCTGGTAGTCGACCCCAGCGAAGAGCACCTGAAAAGCGAATTCGAAGGCGTGAACCGTACCTACATCCCCCTGCATAGCATTATCCGCATCGATGAAGTCGAAAAAACGGGGCCTTCAAAAATTACCGAAAGCGGCAGCCGTGGCGACAAAGTAACCCCCTTCCCGGTGTTCACTAATCACCCCAATCCCACGCCGAACAAGTGAGGGCGGGCTGCGCCGCCCGCGGCGAACATTGAGATCCTTTGAAAAATGAGCGCTGAGTCGCTGGAAATTAAAATAATCCGCCAGCTGAGTGAGCTGGAGGCAGCGGCTTGGAATGCGCTGACAGACGGTACAGATCCCTTCCTGCAACACGCATTCCTGGCCGGCCTCGAAGACCACGGCTGTTTGGTGGGGCACGGCTGGGACCCCGTCCATCTGGTGGCTTTTGACCAAGGCACACTGGTCGGTGCGCTACCGCTGTACCTACGGGATAACTCCTATGGGGAGTTTGTCTTCGACTGGAACTGGGCCGATGCCTATACCCGTGCCGGCGGCCGTTATTACCCGAAACTCGTGACCGCGGTGCCTTTCACGCCGGTCACCGGGCCGCGCCTGCTGATTCGGCCGGACCATCCGGCAACAGCAACCATTGGCGCCGCCCTCATCGCCGGCGCGCTGGCACTGGCAGAGCGCACGGGCGCCTCGTCTTGGCATTGTCTGTTTCCCGCAGACGCCCAACTGCCAGCGTTTGAGCACCCTGATCTCCTGCTCCGCGAAGGCTGCCAATATCACTGGTACAACCAAAATTACGCCAGCTTCGAAGAATTTCTCACCGGGTTAACCTCCAAGCGGCGTAAGGAAATTCGCCGCGAGCGGCGTGGCGTAGAAGAACTCGGTCTACACATTGAGCTGCTAGAAGGCCGCGCGATAACCCCAGCGCACTGGGCGGTTTTCCACCGTTTTTACTGCGATACCTTCGAGCGAAAATTTGGCGAACCGCGGCTGACCCTCAGTTTTATGCAATACCTGAGCGAGCAAATGCCCGAGGCCCCGGTGCTGCTGCTGGCCCGTTCGGGAGAGGATTACGTCGCCGGCGCATTCGCCCTACGCGGCACGCACACCCTGTATGGCCGACACTGGGGCTGCAGCGG
>CAIRGS010000287.1 GCA_903878125.1 uncultured Nitrosomonadales bacterium
GCCAGTTTTCTGGGCGACATCCTGGTGGCTGACTACCCCAACCTGCTTGTAAACCGTTATGGATTTTCCGTTGAAGGTCTGGATGGTGTGGGCGTTGTCGCAGCAGTCGCTAACCGGCGCGGTTACCTGCTCAAAGGGGGTGTTCCAGATCAGGAAAAAGCTGCTCTCATGCTGCTACAGGATTACCGCACCGGAGCACTTGGACGGATCAGCCTGGAATCACCCAAAAGCCGCAATATAATGTTAGCCGAACAAGCATTGATTAAAGCAGCAAAAGAACAAGCTTCAAATATCAACGACTCTAGCGATAGCAATCCAGAACCCCCCCTTGCTCGGTAATGTTGCCGTGGAAAGCTGGTTAAACCACTAATTTCAGCTTCCTTTCATTGTCAGTTTTCATCGACAAAATTTTATTTCTGTAGGACATCGCCAGTGCGGTTAAACAAACTTTACTTATTCGCTTTTTCCGCTTGCATTGCGCTTAACTCAATATCTGTAATTCATGCGGAGGAGAACGTTTTATTGAATAGCTCGCTCGATGCCGTACCAGCAGATTCCATACCACAACCGTCCGCGACTTACGCTAGCCCCGATCTTACTATTATTGCCAACTCTAACCTTACACAAAACGACTTATGGCAACGCATCCGTAATGGTTACGCGTTGCGCACATTGAATAGCCCGCTAGTGGCAAACCACGAGCAATGGTATGCAAAACGTCCGGACTATATGCAACGAATGACGGAGCGTGGGCAGCGCTATCTCCACTTTATTGTGGAAGAAGTCGAGCGACGCGGAATGCCGTTGGAAATCGCACTGCTACCCATGATTGAAAGTGCGTTTAATCCAGGGGGCAATTCCATCTCTAACGCATCTGGAATTTGGCAGTTCATCCCGTCTACCGGCAAACATTTTGGCATGCAGCAGAATTGGTGGTATGACGGGCGGCGGAATATTATCAGCGCGACCACCGGCGCGCTCGACTACCTGCAAATGCTGCATGTCATGTTCGGCGATTGGGAATTGGCACTTGCCGCTTACAACTGGGGCGAAGGTGCAGTACACCGCGCTCTCGCACATAACCGCAAACGTGGTCTGCCGACGAATTACGCCAACCTGAAAATGCCATCCGAAACACGCAACTACATACCCAAGCTACAAGCGATAAAGAACATCATAAGCAATCCAGCCAGCTTTGGCCTGGTGCTCCATCCCGTTCCGGATCAACCGTATTTCGTTGCCGTCAGTACGTCAAAAAACATTGATATAGAGATTGCCGCAGGGTTGGCGGATGTTACGCTGAATGAATTCCGCGCGCTGAATCCCGCCCACAACCGTCCGGTTATCCTGCAAGAAAACTCAGAAGTGTTATTGCTACCCGTGGACAAGGTGGAAACCTTTCGCGCCAATCTGGCAAGCAACAGTCTACCACTCGTATCATGGCAGGCTTATAAGAGCAGGAAAGGTGAACGCTTAAATGAACTCGCGACACGCTTCGGCCTGTCACCAGAGACACTTCGATCCATCAACGGCATGTCGACACGACTCAAGGTGAGTAACGGGCAGACGCTACTGGTACCACTGAATGGTCAGATTGCGGAAAATGAATTCGAGGCATTTAATGCACACCCTGACCTTGCCGGCCAGTTGCCTGGGAATACTATTCTGTACACGGTGCGTAAAGGTGACACGCTGAGCGCTATTTCTCGCCACTACAAGGTGAGTGTGGAAAAACTGCAAGATTGGAATAGCAACGTAAGAATACTCAATCCAGGTCAGCACATATTCATCATGCAACTCGGTAAATCGCCTCAAATATCAAAGGCTGATAGAAACCGAAGCAAACTTGGTATGGCCAGTAAAAGGAATAAGAAGTTTATGCACAAGACATAACGCATTGCCCAACATCCTTAAATTTTCGTTGCTTATCGGACGGTTGTCGGCCTTAGCAACCGTTGAAAAAATCCGACCCTGACCCCTTTAACCCAATTCAACCATCAAAAAAATAATTCGTCATACCCGCGAAGGCCGGAATCCGGATGTTCTAATCAATCTATTTACTCCGCCGCAATATGACAATGCACGCGATGCGTGGTGCTAATGATGGTCTCACCTGGATAAACTACGCGACATTCCGCCATGGCATGTGCGCAACGGGTGTGAAAATGGCATCCCTGAGGTGGATTCGAGGGAGAAGGCGTTTCCCCGGCCAGGCGAACAGTTTTCATGCCCTGGCCATCTATTCTCGGTACTGCAGAGAGCAATGCCTGAGTATAAGGATGTTTAGGGGCATGCAATACTTCCGCCACCGTGCCACGCTCGACGATACGTCCCAAATACATCACATATACCTCATGCGCGAGATATTCCACCACCGCCAGATTGTGCGATATAAACAGGTAGCTTAATTTTAATTCCTGCTGCAATGATTTCAACAAATTTAAAATTTGTGCCTGCACCGAAACATCCAGCGCGCTGGTCGGTTCATCGCAAATCAGCAGATTCGGATTAACTGCCAGCACACGGGCGATAGCGATACGCTGCCGCTGGCCGCCGGAAAACTCATGCGGATATCGCCACTTGGAAGCTTTTTCCAGCCCAACCTGTTCCAGCAGTTCATCTATGCGGCGTTGCCGCTCATCGCTATTATTGGCGATAGACAGCGCATCCATGCCCTCTTGCAAAATTTCCGCTACGCGCATTTTGGGGTTCAACGACGCATAGGGATCCTGAAATATCATTTGCATCCCGGCACGCTGTTTGCGCAATTGTCTAGCACTGATGCCTATGAGTTCATGACCTGCAAAACGCACGCTGCCTGCGGTAGGTGTAATGAGTTGCAGCAGCGCCTTGCCCACCGTGGATTTGCCGCAACCGGATTCTCCCACCAACGCCAGCGTACGTCCCGCTGGAATGTTCATTGACACTCCGTCTACCGCTTTAACGTGGCCTACCGTGCGCTGCAATACGCCTTTGTGGATGGGGAAATGGACTTGCAGATTTTCAACTTGCAACAGTGAAGAGTCACTCCCCTCTTCCCCTGTCGCTTCCCCACTTGCGGTAGAAGATCCGGGAGAGAGAGGCACATTCAAGTTTAATTTATTACTCCCAATTTGCGATGTGTAGAGATGGCACCTTACCCCCTGCCCGTTTTCCAGCTGCGTCCACTCCGGCACCTGGTCGTGGCACAGCGCCCACGCTTTATCGCAGCGCGGAGCAAATCTGCAAGCTGAAAGTGACGCGCCCAATGGGGGTACATTGCCCGGAATGGCCGCCAATGGTTGTCCACTGCGTCCAGCATTCGGCAATGCGGCAAA
>CAIRGS010000288.1 GCA_903878125.1 uncultured Nitrosomonadales bacterium
CGAGGGGCAGCAGCGGCGTGCAATCGCCGTCGTCAGCCCGGACAGCGGTGACGGCAAGACCTTCTTCGCGGCCAACCTGGCCGTGACGCTGGCCCAACTTGGCGGGCGCACGCTGTTGGTGGATGCAGACCTGCGGGGCCCTAGGCAGCACGAGGTGTTTGGCATCCCGAACAGCGCGGGCTTGTCAGGCATCCTCAGTGGTCGGGCCGAATCCAAGGTGATCCAGCAAGTGCCCGGCGTGCCCAGCTTGTTTGTGCTGCCGGTGGGCATCACCCCGCCCAACCCACTTGAGTTGGTGGAGAGACCGGCTTTTGGCCTACTTATCCGGGAACTGCTATCCAAATTCGACTATGTGGTGGTCGATACCCCGGCGGCCCAGTATGGTAGCGACTGCGCAGTGATAGCGGCCCGGTGTGGTGCGGCGCTTGTGGTTGCGCGGCAGAACGAATCACGTATAAGCAGCCTCGAAGAGTTGGTCAGTAACCTGGCAGAGACGCCAGCGGTGCTGGCGGGCGTTATCTTCAACGAGTTCTGAGGTGTCTGTGGCGGCCAACCCGCGCCTTGAACCGCTGCAACCGCCACGCGTGCCATTGCTGCCCATAGGGTTCGACTGGCTGGTCTTTGGGGCGCTGGTCAGTGGGTTGTTCCTGATATACGGGCCAGCCTATTTGGACTTGGCTCGAACGATTTGGGCCTCGGACGAGCAGGGGCACGGGCCGATCATCCTGGCCGTGAGCATCTGGCTGCTTTACCAAAAGCGACATGACTTGGCCGAAGCACCGACTCGGCCCATGCCGCTGCTTGGCTGGCCATTAATGATGTTTGGCTTGCTGCTCTATGCGCTGGGTAGATCGCAAGACATCATTATGTTTGAGATCGCCTCTCAGATATTATTACTAATTGCCTTGCTATTGATATTCAAGGGCGCGAAAGCACTAAAGACAGCTTCGTTTCCGTTGTTTTTCATGATTTTCATGATTCCATTGCCCGAAGCTTTGGTAGCAGCGGTCACGGCACCAATGAAGTCAGCTGTTTCCGCCGTAGCTAGCAATCTCCTCTACCAACTCGGGTACCCAGTGGGCCGCTCGGGCGTCGTGATGACGGTGGGGCCTTACCAGTTACTGGTTGCCGATGCTTGCGCCGGCTTGAACAGCATGTTCACGCTCGAGGCCCTCGGCATGTTGTACATGAACTTGATGCGCTACACCAATCCGGCCCGTAATATTGCTCTAGCATTATTGTTAGTGCCCACCGCATTCGCAGCAAATATTGTTCGCGTAATGATTCTAGTTTTGGTCACCTATCACTTTGGCGACGAGGCGGCTCAAGGGTTTGTACACGGCTTCGCCGGCATGGTTTTGTTCATGGTGGCATTAGGATTCATGCTGGTCTTGGACAAGGTGCTTGGGCTACTCATGCCCGCGCACCGGATCGTCCACACATGAAGGCAAATCAGCTTAAAGCCATTGTGGCATTCTTGCTGATGTTGTCGGCTTTCGTCGGTGCGCAAGCTTGGCGCCCTACCAGCCGACTTGCCGACACTCGAGCTAAGGTTGAGTTGGACAGCCTATTCCCGAAGGCGTTTGATGACTGGCAACTGGACGAGCACATGCCGGTACAGTTGATATCACCGGATGCGCAGGCCGTCCTCAATAAGATATATAACCAAACATTGAGCCGCACTTACATAAACGGCAAGGGGGAGCGAGTCATGTTGTCGGTTGCCTATGGAGGTGACCAGTCTGATGCAACCCGTGCACACAGGCCCGAGGTTTGCTATCCTGCCCAAGGTTTTGAAGTGGTATATTCTTATGATACTGCGCTAAATATTGACGCACAATGGCTGCGGGTTCGCGAGCTAGTGACAAAGCACAACGCTCGCACAGAGCCAATCACCTACTGGATCACGGTTGGTGAACACGCAACGATCAGCGGAACCGAACAGAAACTGGCGCAACTCACCTACAGCACCCGGGGACTCATCCCCGACGGAATGTTGGTGCGCGTTTCAAACATAAGTAACGATATACCTGGCTCCTACAAGATACACCTGGAGTTCATTGAAAAGATGGCGAGGCATATACCTGTCGACCAGAGATCTATCGTGTTTGGTAAGCCTGGGATAATGTAGTTTACAAATATCACTTCAAGCACTCGTTTAGTTGACGACCGCGTGCGGCACAAAGCGCGTTGCCTGCAAGAATCTCGGTTGACGCAGAGCAATATTTTAAAACTAATAAATTTAAAGTTCGAGTTGGCAATAATCTCTGGCAATAATCTGCTCACCTCTGAAGGGCTCGCTCATGAATGCCCTGAGCTTACCAGCGGTGGTCGGGAGACCAAATGGCCCTAAGAAAGAACCTCGCACTGATGGGGTTCTCGACAATCGCCCGACTCTTTGCGGGTCTGATTTCATTCTCCGTTCTTGCAAGACTGCTCGGATTGGAGTCGTTTGGCGTGCTGATGCTGTGGCTATCGGTCGCCACGTTACTTGCACTGTTCACCAACTATGGACTAACAACCTATGTATTGAGGAAGATCGGCTCGAATCCGGAGGTAACGGAAGCGTTGATGAGCGAGGGATTTACCGCAAAGCTCATGCTCACCGCGCTGCTTCTCGTTTGCGTCGTTGCCGCTTCCACGGCAATGAAGACTCTCGATTGGGCTATGCTGCTTATATTGCTGTTAGGGTGCAGCGCAGACACCTTTACAGAATTCATCAACGCTGGATTCCGGGCGCGTGACAGGTTTGCCACGGAGACAACCGTCTCCGTAATATTTTCAGTATTGCATGCGGCGCTCCTGGCCGGCGCCGTATATTGGAATCCGACAGTCATTGTTGCCGCTGCCGCGTACACGACGTCGCGTGCCATGGTACTAGCGGTCACGGTTGGACTGATGAACCGCCATATTGCACCACTGCGCATTGCGCCATTGCGGGCATCGCTGGCGCTGTTGCGAGATGCCGTGAATTATGCGGGTGACTTTGGAATGCAGAGCCTCTTCGGGCAGATAGACAGCTTAGTCGTCAATCATTTTCTAGGCGCTGCAGCGGTAGGATTGTATCAAGCTGGAATGCGAATTTTCTTGGGGGGCTTTCAGGCGGCGTCGATTCTGGCGAATGTTTTCCTTCCGCAAGCCGCCGCCGCTGCAGAATCCACTTCGATATTAAATAGGGTGAGTAATCAACTCCAGTTCGCCTTCATAGGCGTAGGCCTAATATTAGGCCTGGCACAGGCGATAGCGGCAAAGCCAATAGTTGCAATAATGTTCGGTCCGACCTTCAGTGATCTGATATTGTTGCTGCCATATTTCGGGCTTCTCTTTTTCCTTCGCTTTGCGGCCGCTGCTTGGGGCGTCTTACTCACAGCGACCGGTCAGCAAGGGTTTAGGACCAAAGCAGGAGCAATGCAATGGGCGGTAATTGCTGCGTCAGCGGCGATGCTTGTCCCGAAATTTGGAATCCGTGGGTGGCTCATAGCACTTTGTATTGGAACGTCGATGCTTGGCATGAGCTATGCGCATCGTGCCCGCAATCGAGTCGCAAATCTTGGCGTTGTCTTAGGAGTGACAATAGCGGGTGTTGTCTGCTTTGTCCCGTTTCTGTGATTTAGAGGTCGGCCGGTCTGCGCAAGATCCAAGCGATATAGATATATTATTGCATCGGCGTCTAGCGTCATATTGGGCGTGGGTAATTCAACTCATCGCTGTGATCGATGACGTCATTTTAAAATATGAATAGTGACAGGTCGGCGTCGCCGGGCTAGTGACGAAGCAAACAAGGTGCGTAGAGGATGCTGATTAGTAAGCGACTGCAAAGAATCGCCGTTGTTGGCGCATTTGATCGGCACAATTATGGTGATCTTCTATTTCCGCTTATTGTTGAAAGGTCCGCCCGCAGGAGAGGATTTGTCGGTCAGGTCGACTTTTTTGCTACTACAAGCTCGAATATGCAAGAGTATGGTGGCGTATCGACAAAGGCATTAAGGGAGCTCTTTTCAAGCAAGAACGGTTCTGACACGCTAGTGGTTGTTGCTGGCGGAGAGGTTCTATCCGCAACCTGGCCTGTGATCATCCGCTATCTGTGCCCGCCACTCATGGGCAAGATACTGGGGCGGATCGCCAGAGTCGTCGGCTTTGGGGCGTCAGCGAAAGTGCTTTCTCGATTCATGGGTGTTCATTCAGTGTTGCCATTTGTCTTTTCGACCACTGACTTTGATCCACCGACTGCAGTCGCGTACAACGCGGTCGGGGGCTCGCACCTCGGAGCTGAACTGGATACACGTGTACTGCATGCGGTCCAAGGAAAGCTCCAGTGCGCGTCCTATATTTCGGTGAGGGATAAGGAAACGAAGGCCATTCTGGAGGCAATGAGCATAGATTCAGCCAAGCTATCACCCGACTGCGCAGTGCTGCTGTCGAGGATATTTCCGATAGATGAATTGACTAACAATGCCTCGCCGTCGCTCATTGAGGCGTGCCATGAATTCAGGAATGGATATGTCTGCTTTCAGTCGGCGCTGGCCCACGTTGACGGTAATAGCGAATTGATCGCAAAGAAGCTATTGCTGTTGTCGGAGCGTACGAGTCTAGGAGTGATGATATTTGTCATTGGCAGCGCTCCTGGACATCTGGATCAGGTGGCGGCTGCGCAAATCGTCAAGCATATTCCACAGTCAGCGCAAGTCAGGTTCACCTTTACAAAGACGGTCCAAGATGTCATGTACGTCATAGCGCACTCAAAGGCGTATCTCGGCACTAGCCTGCATGGTGCGATCACGGCTTTGTCTTACGGGGTGCCACAGGTTGGGCTTTGCCCCGTGCAGGTCCCGAAACTGGCTGCCTTCATCGAGAGTTGGTGCAGTACCAAATCGTCGGCGCTTGCGAACTACGAGTTGCTGGTCGAGGCGGCCGAGTTGGTACTTGCGGGGCCCTTGTCAGAGTTGCAGGAGGCGTGCGAGACTCTTGCAAATGAGGCCGAGGAAAATTTCGACCGAATTTTTTCAGTTCATTAAGAAATCGCTCTACTCATTCGGCATTGAAAGACATGCAATAAACACCCTGGCCCTCTGCGCTTCAAGGAAACTATCCTGAGTTTCAAGCGCCCCAGACCAGGCTCCCCTACTTTCAGAACTACCCGAATGCCGCAAGGACACTTCGCATCAGGTGCCCGGGTAATGGATACAGGTTGCCTTAATCTTCCAACCGGCATGAGCGCAATGATCGCCCGAACACAGACCTTCCAAAAACCGCTTAACCGTCGCCAACTTTCTCATATCGCTTGGAGCGGCTTGTTGGTGGTTGGATTGACATTGGCGGGCCTGTTTGCGGGTGCATTTGTCGCGGTGTTTCCGTGGTGGCTATCACTGATACTATTCATCGCTCCGCTGGTTTTAGCTTGGAGTTTCATTGCCCCGCACTATACACTATTTCTGACGATAGTTCTTATATTCAATGCTATTCCCCACCGTTTCGTTCCAAAAATTCCTGTCGGCGCAGGCGGGCTTGAAATATATGATGTATTGATACTGCTGGTCGTCACGGGCCTGATCTTCCGTTCCTTCGTCAGGGGGGAGTCTGTGCAGGAAAGGCTGGGCGCTGTATTTGTCCCGTTTATATATGCTTGCGGATGCGTCTTGATTTCAGTGGTTTATGTGAAGTTCTATGCCCCTAACCATTTTGTTTTTGCAGAGGCGCGGCAGCACATCGGTTGGCTGCTGTTGCCAATAGGAGCGCTGGCCCTTGATTCCGAAAGCAAGTATCGGTGGTATATCAAGACGTTGTTGCTGACGGCAGTGGTAGTGGCGGCAATCGTAATATTTCAATCTGTCACGAAAATAAATATCATCGGAGGGCGCCTGGAGGAGTTGGATCGATATAACACCGACATCACCAGAACAAGTGCAGGCGGTACCGTCTATCTGATCATATTTTCTTTGTATTTGATTGTCGGTGCTGTCATGCGGCGCCGGCTAGGCTGGTGGATAGGACTGCCATTGCTGCTTCTGCTGGTGGCGAGCCTTCTTGTTACATTCGGTCGCGCCATATGGGTGGCGACGATGGTCGGTTTAGTGATTGCCACGTATTTAAACCGCGGCTTTGCTGCTGTTGTCGTGGTCCTGCTTGTATCGATTCTTTTAGGTGCGACCGCAGTTGTTGGGGTGTCGATCGCGAATCCCAGGCTGGCGCAGGCCGTCACCGAGCGGGCGCTTGGGCTCTCGCAGGAGTTCCGGTCTGGAAACTCGTTCTATTTTCGGAGGTCAGAGGCGCTGGAAGCGCTAAAAGTGATTCCGGATAAGCCGCTGATGGGCACGGGGTTGGGCGGGGCTTATAAACTTGTAACGACAACGGGCAATAGCTTTGATGGAGAGACAAGGTATATTCACAACGCCTATATTTTGCTGCCTTTGAAGATGGGCCTTCATGCTGCTCTGATCCCCGTGTTCTTCATCGTTGCGGCCGTCGTGCTTGGTCGTCGTGCCATCAACTGCAGCAGGAAGGACCTGTTGTTCGTACCGGCAGCGGCTGCGGGTGCTTTTGTGGTGCCGATCATTACCTCCGTGACTCAACCTGAATGGGGTGTCTTGGCAGGTATAGCGCCGATTTGTTGCATACTGCTGGTACTCTTGCTCCATGGTCGATTTGGACGCGGAACTGAAATCAGTACGCGGAAGGAGCCCGACGCGAATATTGGATTCGAGCAACGCATGAGGGGCCGGTCAAGCCATGGCGCCTAACTCGTCCGCGCCAGCGGTTACTATCGTTCTGTTGAATTGGAACAGCAAGGTGGACACGCTCGAATGTCTGGAGTCAGTGTTTCGCCTTAGGTATGACAACTATAATGTTGTTCTTTGCGACAATGAGTCGACGGATGGTTCGGTCGAAGCATTCAAGCAATGGGCCGACGGTCATTTGCAGGTTACACCGGCATCGGAAACGTTCAGCGGAGAGTTCGCAGCGCCAAGAACCGAGGCTGTCGTAGCGTGGCGCGAGTTTTCGAGGGAGCAGTCCGAGGCCGTTGAACCCGATGTTCCAATTGCCCGCTTAACTCTCATTCGAACCGGAGGCAATCTCGGTTTCGCCGGAGGTAACAATGTTGGTATTCGATTCGCGATCAAACACCTGGCTCCTGACTTTGTTTGGTTGCTCAATACAGACACATTGGCAGACCCTGAAGCGTTGTCCGCATTGGTGACCAGAGCGATGCTGGGTCGCGATATCGGCATTGTCGGATCGACACTTGTCTATTATTGGCGGCCGAGTAAAGTCCAAGCGATGGGCGGCGGCAGGTTGGAACCGAAGTCGACGCGGATGTTTCATGTCGGTGATGGCGTGGACCTTAGCGCCGTTCCGCACAACACGAATGAGATTGAGGCGCAACTTACGTATATTGTCGGCGCCTCAATGCTGGTTTCCTGCAAATTCGTTGAGGAAGTTGGGCTGATGACGGAGGGTTACTTTCTATATTATGAGGAAATAGACTGGATAATGAGAGCTGCTGGAAGATACCGGGTGGGTTACGCGCCTGACAGTGTTGTCTTCCACAAGGTCGGAGGCGCTAGTCGTCAAGTTGTTTCAGTTACCGCCTCTAGGTATATGTGGCGCAACAGAATTAAATTCTTTCGTCGATTTCTCCCGGCAAAGCAATCCGCTAATCTTCTACTCATGATTGGGGTGATGCTTCGACTGTTGCTCAAGGGAGAATTCGCGGTCTCCATGGTCATTGCTGCAGCGTTGTTCGACACTCGCGCCCTGTGCCGGGAGGCGATGGATATGGAACTTGGTGCACCGGTGCGATGACAGTTCGTGGCTCTCCTCCGCGGCGTGCGTCCGGAGTCATTTCTTCAGGGCAGCCTGAAAGAGTCGTGCTGGTGTCCAATGGATTCCAGCCGAACTATGAGGCCGGGTTCGCCAACGGGTTGGCAAGGAACGGCGTGAAAGTGACGCTTGTTGCGTCAGACGAGACGCTGGCGGAATGCCTGGATTCGACAATTTCAGTGACGAATATTCGGGGCTCGCAGGATTCGCGCCGGACAGCAGTGCGTAAGGCTTTGAACCTTCTCTGGTATTGGGTAAGGCTCCTGGTGCTGGTTGTATACCGACGGGAACCAACACATCTGACGGGTTTATCGGCGTTCGCCAATTTTTCTGGCTCGTGGGCAAATCGGGCCTGGGTTTGGGAATGTTGGTGCTTGCGCATGATTGCGCCGCGACTGATTTTGACGGTCCATAACGTTGTGCCACATGATCGCGACAGTTCGCAGTTGCGTCGACAGCTGGCTCGAGTTTACAGAATTCCAGATATCTTGGTGGTCCACACCCGGGCGGCTCGCCAGCGGCTGATTGACGAATTTGAGGTTGAATCAGCAAGAATTACCGTGATGGATCACGGGATTGACGAAATTGCGAAATTGTCGACTGGCGACAGGGCTGCTACGCGTTCGGCACTGGGATATCTGGACGGTGACAAAGTTGTGCTGTTTCTTGGATGGGTGCGGCGATACAAGGGCCTTGATTTGCTTATTGAGGCGTTTCGGACACTGCCTGAGAATTTTAGGCTGCTTGTTGCGGGGAACTGCATAGACAGCGAGTATGAAGTCCAGTTGAGGAAGTTGCTCGTAGAACCCGTCTTTGCGGGGAGAGTGATTTGGGAGTTTGGATATTTGCCCGAGGAGCGCATCAGTGCCGTTCTCTGCGCAGCGGACGTGCTGGTGATGCCTTATCGCCAGGTTGATCAAAGCGGTGTGTTGTTTGCTGCCCTGCGGCATGGAATTCCGGTTGTTGCATTCGATGTTGGAAGTTTTTCAGAATATTTACGCGAAGGAACGGGCAGGATTGTTCCGCGGGGTGACATCAAGGGCTTGCGCTGCGCCATCGAGGATGTTGCACTATTAAACTGGTCCAGAGTGAGCATCCAGGCGGTCGCGCTTCGATACCGGTGGGAGGATACTGTGAAGCCTGTTCTGAGATTTTATAGCTAGGGCGATTGCAGTGCATTTTGGCAATTTGTTTCTTCTGCTGCTCTTAATCGTGACAGCTTCGGCAGTGGATGCCCAACAGGTGAGGGCCGAGCGCCCGCTGGTTGATGCGCTAACGGAAATGCTTCCCTTGCAGGGTGACGGACTATCGGTTCGGTTCGCTAAAGAGAACTGGACGCGCGCGCGCGAATTGGTTGCGACGGATCCTGCTTGGGGTGCGTGGGCCGCAAGCCGTACTCGCGATATGGATACCTGGATGCTCAAGGATCACGATCGAGCGGACTGGGTACCGGGCTATCCCCACGATCTGGTGGACCCAGTGACGCGGAGTCCGCTAAGGTGGAAGCCGGATATGGAGCGACCGGCGCTGACGCCTGGCACCGATAAATTTCACGCGGCATGGGTTTCTTATGTCAGGGAATACAACCTGGACCGGATTCAGGATGCTTGCCGATTGTTTCGGTTGTCCGGCGATAGTCGATATGCGGAGTGGGCGGTGGCCCAGCTGGACTTCTATGCAGCACACTATTCTGAATGGCCGCTTCAACAGCTTTATGGCAGCAGATCCAGAATGCTTGGACAGGGCTTGGACGAGGCCACTGTATCCACACGGCTGATTGATGCGGTCAGGCTCCTTGGAGACTTTCCCGGTGCAGGCAGACGCAAGATATGGCGCGATAAGCTCTTCCTGCCAATCGTCAGCAATCTCAGAACTGCGAGGGTGGGAGTTAATAACATAAGTCTCTGGCATCGCGCCGCGACTGCGATGATTGGGCTGGAGTTCGATGACGAAGCCCTCTACCAAGAGGCTTTGGGCGGGCCGGATGGCTTGCGGGCGATCATGAAGGTGGGGGTGACGTCGGACTTCATTTGGTACGAGGGAAGCCTCAGTTATCAGACCTATGTATTGCGTGCGTTGACGCCTTTGTTCGTTGAAACTTCGCTTCACGGGCGCGGCAATGATCTGCTTGGTGAGATGCTTCAGGCGCAGAACATGTTGCTTGTGCCCTTTCTTCTGCGGTTCGAAAACGGGATGCTGCCTAATCCGGGAGACACGACGTCACGGTTGAAGGCGGTTGATCTTGATTTTCTGGTGGAGTTATACAGGGCGTTGCCGACGCCGATTGGCATGCTCGAGGCGTCGCGCAGACGAAACTGGGAGGTATTGCTGGATCCTCCCAATATCACGGGACTGGGTGCACCGCAGCTTCCTGTGATCGCGAGCAGAAGTCTCCCTTCCGTGCGAATGGCGCTGCTGAAGAGCCCTGCCTGGCAGGTGTTCTTCAGGTACGGTCAGGTAGTTACCCATCATTCCCATGGGGATGCATTGAACACGGAGATATACTTTGAGGGTGTACCGGTCAGTACGGATCCTGGAACGGTGCTGTATGGCTCGGAATTGCACAATGAGTATTTCAGTCGATCCATCGCGCACAATGTTGCCTTGGTCGATGGGCAGGGGCAACTAGGATGGGACCCCGGTGTCCTTGAGGCGTTTGATGCGGCTGGCACAACCATCCTGGCTAGCCAGCCCAGGTGGCGGCCTGATGCGTCGGTTTCCCGCGGCATATCCATCGCTGGGGTGGAATTGGTTGACCGCCTTTCAATTCGGCTCGACAAGGCTGTACTTGGCGCCAGGCGGCTGGGCTTCCTGTTTCATACGGATTGCGACGTCACGTTTGACGACGCTGGTCTGGGTGCCGCGCTGCCGGCTGCTTCGCCATCGGGTCAGGGATTCAAGTATTGGCATCACATCACGGTGCGGGAGATGCCTGCCGACGCGCAGGCGAGTTTGCGATGTGATGGTCGGAAACTCTCGATGGCTCTTCGAACCAGTGCTGCTGCGCGCCTCTTTCTTGCGTCGGTGCCTTCTACGCCTTTGCCGAAGCGGCGCTTGGCTGTGTATGTCGAAGTCGTCGGTCGAGACGCCTATGTCGAGACCCGGTTTCAGGCGTCGACGCGTGTGGATGCGCGGCAATGAATTTTGTTGATACGACCGAAGGGGCAAGGCCACCGATGAAGGTCATATTTTCCTTCGATCATGAGTTGTTTTTCGGCGAAAGATCAGGCTCGCCGGAAAAATGCATGATAGAGCCTGGTAAAGCACTTGCAGCAGTCGCCGGGAAGCATGACGCCCGCTTGTGCTTCTTCGTCGATGCTGGGTATCTTGACGCGCTGGCTCGCATGGTTAAGGGGAATGGAACACTCGGAAGCCAGGAGCGCATGTTCAGGTCCAGCCTGGATGAGTTGGCTGGACAAGGCCATGAATTGCTTCTTCATGTCCATCCTCATTGGGAGGACACGGTCTGGCGTGATGGCGAATGGCGATTCAATCTCGCCCGCTTCGCCTTGAGTCGTTTTGATGACGATGGTGTTTTGGATATTTTTCGCAGGCAGGCAGACGCTTTGCGTCTGCATACCTTGGATGGCAGCATCCATGCTTATCGCGCGGGTGGCTGGGCGGTACAGCCTTTCGCGCCGATTGGCAAGGCGTTGGAGGCTGTGGGTATATTCATTGACAGTTCAGTATATGCCGGCGGTAAGGATTCCAGTGGTGGCGCTGCATTCGATTTCACTTACGCACCGAAACGATCCGTTTGGCGTTTTCAAGGAGACCCTGCGCGCGAAGTGCCCGAAGGCACTTTTCTTGAAGTTGCGACATCGGGGATGACTGTTTCACCGGCGTATTACTGGCGCCTCGCGCTCGCGCGGTCGGGCAGGAGTGTGGGGCGGGATCAGTACGGGGATGGTGTCGTACGTCCTGTCAGTGCCATGTCCAGCCTCTTGGACAAGATTGGAAAGTTGTTGGCGCCTTCCCACTATTGTGTAACGCTCGATGGGATGAAGGCGGAACTTGCGCTTGGTGAGTACAGGCGCGCGCGTCTGCGTGGTCAGGAATACCTTGTGTTGCTGTCGCATCCGAAGATGTTGACCCGATCTTCGATTGAGTGCCTCGATGCTTTATTGTGCCTGATTCGACAGAATGGCGATGAGGTTGTCGGGTATGGTGGTTTTGCTGCATTAGCACGTCATGCCCATTGACTCTTTCTATTTAAATCCAATGCTTGCAAGAGCGGTTTTCTAGGGGTGCCAGTGGCTTTCAAGAGTCAGACGTTCAAGGATCCGCTGTTGTCTCGCGTGGTTGCAAAAATATCTCGATACATTAGGGCTACCAAATTGGGTGTGGCCTATTTCCGGTGGGCCCATCGTGGCGAACGGAGTTTCGAGTGTCCGATATGTGGATATCACGGGCCCTTTGTGACGCTCAGTGCGGTTTATGGCGAGCGGCTCTACGCGGAATGCCCGCAATGTGGCGCACTCGAACGCCATCGTCTTCTGAGTTTGGTCCTCGATGATGTTGCCAAGGGCTTTAGCTTTCAAGGCAAGGCAATACTGCATTTCGCACCGGAGGCATTTTTTAGACGCCGTTTCATGGCGCTTACTAAGAACTACAGGACTTCTGATTTGGTGATGATGGGTGTTGATATGCGAGCGGACCTTTCTGATCTTGCGATTGACGATAGCTCAGTTGATGTGCTTTTCGCGTCTTACATATTGCAATACATCAAGGATGATCTGCTGGCAATGCGTGAAATACGTCGTGTACTTCGGCCTGGTGGTTTTTCCGTCCTACCCGTAACGATTGTCTCTGACGAAACTGTGGAGTACCCAGAGCCAAACTTGGACGAGTCTGGAGGGCACGTGAGGGCGCCTGGAATGGATTATTTCGACAGATTTTGTGAAATATTTTCAAGAGTTGATCTCTATCGATCAAGCAGCTATTCTGAAAGATTTCAGACATATGTCTATGAGGATCGCAGTCAATGGCCGACCAAGGAGATGCCGCTTCGGCGCCCGAGCGTCGGGGTGCGGCACGAGGAAATTGTCCCGATTTGCTGGCGCTGATATTCGCCCGCTTTCGCGCCGGGCAGGACTAGTTTCCCGCGATAAATATGGTGTTTGTTTATCGGGGGCTGGGATGAGGGGGCATACCTCTCCGCTGCATGACTTCTATGCCTTCTGGATCTATTTGAAGTACATTTTGGTTGTGAAGTTGCATTTGAATATAATGCGGTTTATCGTATATTCCTTACTGTCGCATTTGTATGCTGCTGCTTTATCATCGGGACATTGATATATTGTCGGTTTCAGTAGTCGGCATTTGGCGTTGAGTATGTTTCGGTTAACAGCGGGATCGAAATGGAAGGTGTGCGCGGTGGCCTTGCAAAGAACCGAGACTTTCAGTTGAATTATGCGGCGAGAGCTGTTCGGGTTGCTAAGGGTGTTGCGAGTGGACTGAATGTTGGGTTGGTTTTGTGCGCTAAGGTATCAATCAACACTAGTGCCACATTTGAGATGGTAATTGTTTTGGTTTCCCGGCTTCGGCAAATGTCGTTTGCCGAGTATTCTTACTGCGAAAAGAGGGCTGTTGTGAGTCAAATCAGGCTATTCTCCTCCGAATCGGAGCAAACTGCATTGATACGGGGATTCATAGCCCAGCAGGTGCAGATAGGGCGACGTGTCGAAATATTGGAGGCTGGATGCGGTAGCTCATGGCTAATTGACTTGGGCGGCATCAATTACAGTCTTACTGGTGTAGATCTGGATGCGGTTGCGCTTTCAAAGCGAGTGAACGTCACGAAGGATCTAGACGAGGGAATTCATGCTGATCTTCGGAAAGTGGATCTTGGGGATCGGCAGTTTGACGTTGTTTATAACTCTTTCGTACTCGAGCATATCAGCGGTGCCGAGATAGTGCTTGACCGACTTGTCAGTTGGCTTCGTCCAAGTGGTGTGCTCATTATTCTAATTCCTGACCCTGGGTCTGCTTACGGTTTTGTCACCAAGATGACGCCCCACTGGTTTCATGTATTCTTTTATAGGTTTCTTCTGGGAAAGGTCGATGCGGGCAAGCCCGGGCATGCTCCCTACAGGACGTTTTATGACCCTGTCGTTTCGCGCGGTGGAATACTGGACTACTGTGCGGAACACGGATTGACGGTAGAGGCGGAGTTTGGTGACGGCTACTGGAAGCCGGGAACGGGCTTTGCAAAAATCATAGTTGGTTTTAGTAAATGGGCGATAAAAATTCTTTCCGGTGGGCGACTTTCGGATCGACACACCTATTTACTGTATGTGATTAGGCGGGGTTCTTTGGAGCGCTAAGACGAGCGCAGATTGCTTGCAATGATAGTAAGTACCTTACGGCGGTTTCGGACCTGGGGTGTCATCTTTAGATCGGGGACTCGTATTAGTCATGGCTCCGGTTTGCATATTGGAGCAGGGACTAAACTCTGGGCGCCGGTATCGATCTCTATTGGTCGGGAGATCTATATTGGAAAGGATGTTCACATTTAGGCGCCGTTTCATGGCGTTAACAGAGAACTACAGGACCTCCGACTTTGTGATGTTGGGGGTCGATATGCGTGCGGATCTTACTAATCTTCCTTTGGAGGATGGGTCGGTTGATATTCTATTTGCTTCATATATTTTGTAGTATATCGAAGATGATTTTCTAGCCTGGCAGGAAATACGTCGTGTTCTGCGGCCTAGTGGATTCTAAATATTACCTGTAACCATAGTTTCCGACGTCACTTTCGAGTACCCTGAGCCGAATATGGCGGAATCGGGAGGACATGTTCGCTCGCCTGGTATAGACTATTATGATAGGTTTAAGGGTATCTTTTCAAGTGTTGACCTTTATTATTCCGACGATTACCCTGAAAAATTTCAGACCCATGTGTATGAGGATCGTAGCTAATGGCCTACACCTGAAATCCCGCTTCGGCGTGCTATGTTGGGAGTTCGGCGCAAGGAAATCATACCTGTTTTCTGTCGCTGATTTGTATAATATATAGTTTTGGGGCTAAAAGTGGCAATTTACGATGGCTACACTAAGCGGGGTCGAATAAGCGCGGGTATCGGCATAAAGCTGCATCAGGCCAGGGTAATTTTTGATTTGGTTCAGCGGTATACATCTGCGGAGATTGGCGGTGTCTTGGAGGTGGGTCCTGGTGATGGCTACATTGCCGATTTGGCGCATCGCAATGGGCTTGATTACGATGCAATTGAGGGTAGCAGTGCAGTCGCGGATAGCATGGAGAAGCGTGGATATCGTGTTTTTCGTGGATATGTGCCGCCTTTGCCTAACGGTCTTCGCGAATCCGGATATCGAGCTTGCTTCGTATTGCACGTGCTGGAGCACATGAGTTCACCGCAAGATGCTGCGAAACTTGTCTCGGCCCTGTATGAGAATTTGACCCCCGGGGGGTGTCTTGTCATTGCGTGCCCTGATTATTCGCGTTGGGGCCATTATTTCTACGACTGTGACTATACGCACGCTTATCCGGTGACAACGAGGAGGTTGTCTCAGTTGCTGGTGGATCACGGATTTGAGGTGGTTCATAATACTATTTATATTGGACCTGTTTTCGGGTATATTGGTTTGCCGATCGCTTGGTTGGCGAAGTTGCTTTATTGGCCTTTGCTAGATGATCTGATTGGCCAGACCAAGTTGCGGGGATTATTGATACGCGGGTTTACGACCTTCTTGCCGAATCTGCTTGTAGTTGCGAGACGGCCGGCGATCTGATGACTTTGCAATAATATTGGGGATTATTATGTCAGGACTGGGTGTGATCTTTGTTATTGATCGCGTGATGCATTATCATGCGGCAACATTTGGCGCAATTGACCGAGAACTAGCTTCCCGAGGCATTCCTTTTTGCGTTGTTTCCGCTCAAGACGATATCAATTCGGTTGGCCGCGTTGCCCTTAGAAGCAAGGTGGTCGATGATCATCGCAATTTTCGACTGACGGAGCTTAAGTTGGGAAGGTTTATACTGCGGTATCAACGTGAACTCTTGAGTTTGTGTGCTGCGTTTAATCCGGCCGTAATGGTAAGTACCTGTCATTCTGGGACTATTTCTGAGTGGCGGTTGCTTTATTGGGCAAGGAGAGCAGGGATTCGTCGTGTCGCTTGGCAATGTGGCTATGAATATAATCCTACTGCAGTAAAGAGATTCTTTTTGCGTCGGTTTATTCCGCTTTTCGACTTTCATCTGTGTTATCACCCCAATGCCGAAAAATACGCCATTGCCTACGGTGCACGAAAGAGTCAAGCATTGGTGATGCACAACACGATCGATGAATCGCGAATTGTCCCTGGTGACAAAGTGCGGGCCAAGGCGTCTCTGGCATCGATGTGGCCGAGTCTTGAGGGTAAGAAGATTGTGCTGTATGTTGGTGCGGTATTGGAGGAAAAGCGGTTGGATCAGGTATTTGAGGCGCTTGCGTTGAGGGCTGATTCTTCCACGGTGTTTGTGTTAGTTGGGGATGGTCCCTATTTACCCGTACTGAAGGAGCGCTACGGGAATAGGGATGATTGGGTTTCGACCGGCAGTGTCGTTTCTGGCGTGGGTGTGTATTTTGATGCGGCCGATGTCTTTGTACTGCCCGGCACCGGTGGACTGGCGATCAATGAGGCCATGGCCCACCGGACGGCGGTCATCTCCGGTTACGCTGACGGCAGCGCCGACGATTTGGTTGTTGACGGAGTGACGGGTTACCGCCTTCGCACGGACGACGTTAAGGAACTGGCAGAGCGTCTGAATACATTGTTGGCCAATCCGGAACTTGCGCGCCAGATGGGGTTAGAGGGTGAACAACGGATCCGTGGTCACATGTCGTTCGCTTCCTTCATTGATCGCGTGGTGACGGTCTTGGCCGAGCAGCACGCCCTCGCGTGCCAGCAGAGATGAACAATCCCGTTGGCCAGATGGCCGGTATCGCCATTTCTATGGGCAGTCATGAGCAGGTGCTGTCCGACATCGAGAAACGTATTGCGGAGCGTAGGCCTGGCGGCAGCATCGCAATTACCAATACCGAGTCGATGTATCACGCGCTGCGCCGCCCAAGTCATCTGGCCTTCATCAACAACGCCCAGCATTCGCTTTGCGACGGGGTCGGCGTGATTGTGGCGGGATACTTTTGGGGTCTGCGAATCCCGCGCTACAACGGGCCGATCCTGCAACTCGATTGTGTCGAGCGCGGCCAGGCCAGGGGTTGGCGCCATTTCTTCTATGGTGGCAAGGAGGGCGTTGCCGATCTGATGGCGGCCAAGCTCAAGGAGAAGTTTCCTGATCTGCAGGTGGTGGGCACCTTTTGCCCGCCGTTTCGTGACCTCACGCCTGACGAGGACGCGGAGGTGGTGCAGAGAATCAACGATGCCCAGCCTGATTTTGTCTGGGTGGGGCTGGGCCTGCTCAAGCAGGAAGCCTGGATAGCGGCGAGGCTAGGGCGAATTCACGCACCATGGATCGTGGGCGTGGGCGCTGCGTTCGACTATCACTCGGGTGCGGTGCCTTGGGCACCAGCGCCGATCCGCGCCTTGGGTCTGGAGTGGCTGTTCCGATTGATCATCCAGCCCAAGCTGCGGGCCAAACGCTACTGGTGGTCGTTTATTTTTGTCCTGGAGGCGGCCGCATCCGGATTGCTAGGCCTGCGCTTCTTGCGGCGCAACCGTCCGCCGCAGCGCTAACCGATTTCTTCTAAAGCTAAGGGGTTGATGTGGTGGTTCGTATTGGAATGATCGGGCTGGGCAAGATGGGGCTGTCGCATCTGGCGATCGTCCGGGCTCATCCCGGGGTTGAATTGGTGGCCGCTTGCGACACCATGACTTACCTCAACGATGTGCTGAGCAAGCACACTGGCCTGAAGTGCTATGACGATCTGAACAAGATGCTCGATAACGAGCAGTTGGATGCCGTCGTGGTTTCCACGCCCAGCAAGCTGCACACGGGCATGGTGACCAAGGCGCTTGACAAGGGACTGCACGTGTTCTGCGAGAAGCCATTTGTGCTGGACGTGGCCGATGGCGAGCGGCTGACGGAGCAGGCAATCGCCAAGGGCCTGGTCACCCAGGTGGGTTACCACTATCGCTTTGTTGGCGCGTTTCAGGAGGCCGCGCGCATCGTTCGTTCCGGCGCGCTGGGTGATGTGCACCATGTGCGCGCCGAAGCGTATGGACCTGTGGTGCTCAAGCCCAAGGGTGGCACCTGGCGGTCCGCGAAGAGCGAGGGCGGCGGTGCGCTGTACGACTACGCTTGCCACGCCATTGACCTGGTCAATTTTGTGGTTGGTGCGCCGGCGGCAGTCAGCGGCGTGGTTCGGCACGGCGTGTTCTCGCGCGACGTTGAGGACGAGGTCTACTGCTCGCTGCACTACACCAATGGTGCCAGCGGCCAGTTGTGCGTCAACTGGAGCGACGAAAGCTTTCGCAAGATGTCCACCAAGATCTCGGTTTGGGGCACGAACGGCCGCGTCACGGCGGATCGGCAGGAGTGCCAAATCTACTTGCGCGAGCCGCGTGACAACCTGCCGGGCACGGCTGTAGGTTGGACTGTGCGTTACACCACCGATTTGTCCGAAGAGGTGTGGTTCTATCTTCGCGGCGAGGAGTATTCGTCCCAGATCGATTACTTCGTGCAAAGCATCTTGCAGCGCCGCACCGATGGTGAAAACAGCTTCGTGTCGGCCCTTCAGGCCGACCGCGTCGTGGCCATGATTCTGGCCGAAAGCGCCAGCGGAGTTGGCACGTCCACAGGGCTGACCACGAGCGCACCGCCGACCAAGAGTCTGCTCAGTCGCCTGTTCAACTGATCAGGTCCGATTCCGATTTGCATTTCTTAGATTGAAGGCTATCCAGATGGACCGCGTACTATTTGGCGACAACCAGTTCTTCGGCGTCAACCATATGTCTGAAGAAAAGGCCCGGGCGCAGCAGATGCGCTTTCAGGATCTGCAAGCCGTCATTGACGTGCTGGATGCCGCCTATCAAGAGGGCATTCGCACCTTCATGTGCACAACACACGATCGTGTGGCGCAGATATGCGATCACTTCAGGGCCAATTCTGCCAAATACCCTGACTATCAGTTTTACCCTTGCATGCCCTACGCCCACAAGTACGCCAATGCGCTGACCGAGCACGGCATGATCGAGGCGCTGCGCTTGTTCTTGCCGCAGGATGGCGCGGTCGGTGCCATGTTGAAGGGGGGCTTGGCGCTGGCAAACAAGGATATAGCCACGATCATGCAGTTGCTGATCGACGCCGAAATGAAGATGTTTCACGGCCTCAAGACACCGGTGATCTTCATTCAAAACGTGATTACTGATCTGCTGCTTGGTTTGGGCTTCAACGATTGCTTCCGCATCTTTCATGACCATGTGCGAGAGAAGTACAACGCCGAGCCTGGCTACATCACGATGAATGTGCCCAAGCTGTTGGATGTGCTGGATGGTCTGGGTATCGACAACCCCATTGTCTGCGCCAACATCAACAAGATCGGCTTTCGCATGTGCGGTGGGATCGACTTGTACGAGAAGACGATTGCCACGCGACGCTTCAGGCCGGTGGCCATGTCGGTGCTGGCCTCGGGTGCAATCGCCCCACGAGAAGGCATTGAGTATGTATGCAAGCAATCCCGTGTAGAGTCGATAGTCTTTGGTGCATCTGGTCGCGGAAATATTCGACAGACCAAGGCGCTCATTGACGAATTGAGCGTCCAGTTGCCGGTATAGGTCCAGTCAGCCGTGATCGGGTGGAGCGCGGTGAGCCTGCAGGGTTTAGCACCTAGCGAAATGGGCAATCCGCACTCAATTTCAGTGCAGCACCAGCGGGCAGCCTCGGCTGTTCACCCCGGTGTTGGCTGGCGTGCCCGGACATTCGTCCTGCACATCGGGGATGCCGTCGCCGTCTGTGTCCACCAGCCGCGGGTCACGGGTATACACGATCGCGCTGCTGCGTGGTGCCAACATGTAAGGCCAGGATACCGGCTGGTTGTCGGCCAACTGGAGATAGTTGGAGCACAGGGCGGGTTGTGTGGCAGCCTGAGGGCAAGCTAACGGCAAGGCCGTGGAGCCGGTATTCAGCAGCAGATCGGTGTGGTTCATCGCATCTGCCGGAGTTACCGGGACGAGTTCAAGATTTGCCACGCTCAGTACCTGACCAGGCTGGATATTCTGGAAGTCAATGCGTGCGCCCAAGTCACCTGTCAGTGGATCTTTGGCGTTGATGGTCTTGGTGGCCTTGAAAAGGACGCTATAGCGCGCCCAGCTGCGACCAGACTTGAATTTGAGTGACCTGTCGCTCAGGGATTCGTAACCATTGGCGCCGCCCCCCCCACGGCGTACAACCAAATCTACCGTTTGGCCGTCGTTGCCGCTGGCCACGTCCAAGGTCAGTCGGTACCAAGTTCCGACCACTGTCGAGAAGAAGGGTGAGCTCAAGATGCCTGCCGATCCGCCTGTGACGTAACGCGCGCACCATCCGGGGGGGCAGCTCTCGCGCACTAAAGTGCCGAACGGGCTGGTCTGGTTCCAAGTCGTCCAGTCCTTGCTGTTCAGGGCCAAGTTGCCATTGGGTACCACGTTACTGCCATTGATCGATGACGGCGCGATCAGTGTCTGGCTTGCGCCCCACCCTGTGATGTCATTGTTGCGCGACACAGCCGTGGTTGTCGTGGTGGCGGACTTCCACTGGGCCAGCGTGAAACTGGTGCTTGAGGCGGCGGTACGCTCGTCCACAACGGTAGCGAACAGCCGGTCGAAGTATCGGTTGCCGTCGAAGGTGCCAAAGTGCGCAGTGTCAGCAAACTGTGTATCAAGCCAGATTCCTTTGGCAGTGCCGCTGGTTGTCACGATTTGATTGGCGGTCACGACGTTGCCATACACATCGCCTGCGGCGTAGTCCGTCTTTCTCGTTTCCTGCAGCCAGAGTTGGCCGCTGCGGTTTCCGTACAGCTTGTTCCCTGTCACGGTGTTCTTTGCTGCGACATGGAGCATGATGCCGTAGTCATTGCCCGTGGCCGTGTTGCCGGATACTGTGATGCCTGAAGCCGATTCATCAAGATAGATGCCCTGAGCTTGATTGACGCTGATGCTCGGATCCTTGCCGGATGGAGCGCCGCGCGACCGCAGCACCAGGTTGCCGCTGATGACGCTGTTGTGATTGGCGCCGTGCGCATAGATGGCGCCACAGTCGTCAAGCGTCGTGCAGGCACCGCTGATGACGTTGTTGGCAATCGTGCTGGACGGCCATGCCCAGATGCCTGCGTATCCTGCGTTCACGATGTTGTTGCCGGTCACCGTGCCACCGGTTCCCGCACGGACCGCCCCGTAGTTGAGAATGGGTAGGCTGAGCACCGTGTCACCATTCATCGTGACGCCACTGTCGGAAATGGTGTTGTTGAGCACTTTCATGCCCTTCGCGGTGCCGACTAAGTAACCGACGCCAGAGATGGCGTCGTTGCCCGTGCGCGACAAGGTATTCGCGCTGACTGTTGCGGCGATGCTGGCCGCGGCGTCGATACCGATGCCAGCGGTGTCTTCAATGCGACCATTGAGCATGGCCACACCGGTACTGCGTTGAGCGTTCAAGCCGGTCCCCACGCGGCGCACAGTGACGCCATCCACCGTGACGTATTGACGCGAACCCAAGTCGATGCCGGTTGCCAACGTGCCGGCCACCACTGCACTGCTTGGCGCGCGCGAGTCGGGCATCCAGACATAAAGTGTGTGGGAGGCGGTTTCGTAGTGCCACTCGCCCGCCGAATCAAGCATCCACAGCGCGCCCAGCAAGTAGTAGCCCCAACCTGCTGTAAGCGCGTAGCTGGTCGGTTTGGTCAGCGTCAGTTTGCTGCCGTTGACGGATGCGATGACTGACTCATCGATGAACCATGACTTTGACCGAATACGCACTGTCGCGCCAGGCTGCAATATTGCACCGACTGGCAACTTGAGATCG
The DNA here is from genome assembly GCA_903878125.1 of uncultured Nitrosomonadales bacterium. Classification (GTDB taxonomy): domain Bacteria; phylum Pseudomonadota; class Gammaproteobacteria; order Burkholderiales; family Gallionellaceae; genus Nitrotoga. The sequence continues at coordinate 21,782 of CAIRGS010000288.1, forward strand.
GCCCCTGTGGTCAGCGAGGTGCTGACGCTTCGCCCACCAATTGTCGTCTTGTCCGCATCTGAGGCCACTTTCAGGTACAGCGAGTCCGGTCGTGTGGCATCGAAGCCTCGGTTGGGGTGGTGCGCAACCGTCATGGTGCCGGCAGTTGAGAGCAATTGTTGCGGTGGGCTGGCGAGCACCGCTTTATAGATGTTGCCTGAATGCTGAGTCCATGCGCTGGGCTGAAGTGAGGTGCCGCCATCGATCACCGGCGGATTGGTGCACCCGGTGGGGTAGGCGGCCAGCGTGATCGGGCTGGTTGAGTTACCCGAATTGCTGATGCGCAAGGTCTCGCTCCAGGTGCTGCCACAGGCAAGGCGTACTGTGTCGCCTGGTTGGAGCGTCGCAGTGGCCAGCTTTGCCAACGTGCGCCAAGATCCCGCACCACCTCGGCTGCTGGTTTCGGCCAGCCCGTCGTTGGTGTCGTTCCCAGTCGCGCTGTTCACATAGAAGGTGCGGCCAGCGGCCGCTTTGGGCTGAGGTGTTGCCGATGCATTGCCTTGCACCGCCAGCGCCTGGATCGTCGGTGCCGGCGAAGCGGACGGAGTCTCATTGGACTTGGCGTCGGATCCTGGGGTGAGAAGCGTTTCACCGATGGTGGGCGCCGGCGGGTCGACCTGAACGGATTGAGCCATCGCCGTAGCGATCTGGGACGCGTCGTCGTCTTGGGTGGCCGCTGCAGACGCGGCAGGCACGGCGGACGCGGTGCTCTCAGCGGTGGTGGCCGTCGGAACCGGCGCGTCGCTCGGCGTCTGCAACGTGCTAGGTCTCTCAATCTCGCCTCCACCGCCGCCGCCACATGCGCTCGCCAGCAAGCAGGCAACCGCTGAGAGGACCGTTGCCAATGGTCGGTTCAGACGCTCTAGATTCTTGTTCATTGGGTACCAGTTTTCAGAAAGTGGAATCAGCCGGCGACTTGCTGACGTGCCCGCGAGAGCCCTTGACGGCTTGTCGGGGCGGGCTTGGCCAATCGCGGTGATGCGGGCGAGCCGCGAAGTCCACAGTGGAGTCGATAGATCACACTTGGTGTTTCGACTCAGTCAGCAGCGAGGTTGAGCACGCAGATGTTTGAAGGTTGCTCTTGATGTAGCGAGCTGTAACTGCGCTGGGTGCGGTCGGTGTTGTCGGCATGGCCCAGGGGCCTAGTCCGAACAGCCCAGGCGGACAGTTTCCTATTCCACCACCTCGTCATGGCCAGGACGCTGGGCTTTGTAAGAGTGGGTGACGCGCCGCTGCCCGCTCAGGTGGGTGCGTTGGGTACTTTGCCGCGCTATGACCGCTTGTGTCGCACCGGCGCAGACCGACCGGCGCTATCCAGAGGCTCACCGACGTCGCCAAGTCAACAGTTACTGTGCCTTCTTCGTATCCAGATGAAACGCACGTTTGATCGTTGGACAAGTTTCGTAATAACCTTCTCGCTTTGACTAGGCTTGCCGTTCGCACTTTGCCGCGTTGCGGCGCGCTAGCGATAGGGTACTGCAGGTAGCGCCCTATTCCCGCCGTACGGCTACCGCCTGCAACAAATGCTTACAGAAATGGCCATTGGTATCGGCCACCTGGCGCAGCCGCGCCATGCACTTGGTGATGATGCCGCTGGAGTTCATGCAGCGGATGGCCGCGCTGGGATTGTGGGCAACAGAAGGATTTCAGAATGAACATCCGAAATTCGACCTCTCAGAATCGCGCAGGAGCGCGTTCCTTAAGGCAGCCAAAGGGTCAAGTTCGCTGCCCGTCTCCAGGATGTGGCAGCGGAGCGTGAGCCGGTCCAGCAGCGCGGCGGTCACAGTCCGAAGACCTTGGTTGTCGCCTATTCGAGCCATTGCGCCTCATGTTCGGTGCATCGAGCACTGAAATCACCGGTGCGAGCAGACCATTTGATCTATCGCAAAGCAGCCACGTTCGGTAAGTGACAAATTTATCTGTCGTGTTGGAAAATTGGCGGTTGAATATTTATAGATTCTCTGGTCGACTGCCTTCACAAGTATCTTCTTTACTATGCCTGTCGTTGGATTGGGCGGTTCGACAAATTGGCCTGGCGAAGGGGATCGCGTGACGGAGTTCATTCACTATTCCATTCCAAGGGGGCACCATGAAGACGGCACAGATTGTTGCTACAAGTTGCAATCGCAGAGAGCTTGAACTTGAGCAAATGCGGAACTTTTTGCGTTGCAATGGCTTCGCGGTTTCTGTTTTCGAATGGTCAATAGACGAGAGTGCAGACCTGATTTTCCTTAGTACATGTGGTTTTACCAGGGCGGCAGAAGATTTCGGCTTTGAGACTCTGCATAGAATAAATAGAGAAAAGAAGCCCTCTGCAAAAGTAATCCTGTGCGGCTGTATTCCTGAAATTAATCCGGCAAGAACAGCGGCCGAATTTGAGGGCGATACTTTCAGCCCGCAATCATACTATCGGCTCGACGATCTGGTTGCAGCAGAAAGACCCTTTGGAACATTTAAGCGACCCAACATCTTGGGAAGCGACGGGAGTGTCTTGGACATGCCAGGTTTGAAAGATGACCTAAAGAAGGGAGTGCAATTAATACAGGCCTTTGACGGCAGCTTTTCCGGGCTACAAAACTTGGTACGAAGGTTGGGCAATGGCCTGACTCGGAGGACGATACGCCGGAAATTCGCAAATATCGATAGCAACACGACATTCTACATTCAAATCCAAGAGGGCTGTTCAATGGAATGTAGCTATTGCAGTATAAAGACTGCAATTGGCAAGCTGCGCAGCAAACCCATTGAGTCAATCTTGGATGATTTTCGGAATGGAATCGAACGCGGCTACAAGAATTTTCAATTAGTTGGGGATAATGCCGGCAGCTACGGATTGGATATTAAGACGCACTTGGGAAGGCTGTTGACTAGGATATCCGAAATCAAGGGGGACTTTAAGCTTGACCTTACTGATATCAACCCGGCATACTTGCATCTAATCTTGGATCCAGCTTTGGAATTGGCCTCTGAAGGCAGGATTTCAAGACTATATGTTCCGATACAAAGCGGAAGTTCTAGGATTCTGAAGTTAATGAAAAGAGGGTGTGATGTGGAAGCAGTAAAAGTGGCGCTTGGGCGCATCAAAGACTCTATACCGAATGGCGTTGACTTCAAGTTAGGTACCTCGGTTATCGTTGGCTTTCCAACGGAAACTGATGAGGAGTTGCGACAGACAATAGAGTTTTGTCAGGATGTTAAGTTTGACTGGGTATGGTGTCACAGCTTTTCTGTTAGGCCGGAAACACCTGCAGCGAAGATGGGAGGCCAGCTAGGTGCCGATGAAATTCTTGGTCGTGCGAATATTTTGAAGAAGGAATTGTCTGTGCGAACTCTGGTAACCACCGCAGAGGATACCGCCGGGAGTCGCACATGCCAAGGGTGAATTGCCCTTTGACAGCCCGGTGAGAACTGTTCCAGTACAGATCAGCCATGAGAGTTGGCGCTGGGCGTTGGACACCACAGTCAGGTCGCGGACCGCGCGGGCTTGGGCTGCGCGGCGCAGCCATGACGGCACCGAGTTTGGCTAACGCTTGGCGTAGTCCGTTTGGTCCCTGTCGTCGAGTACGTTAACGACTTGCTGTTGGCGTGCAAGTCAATCCTTCTTAGGCAAGCGCTTTGCCTGGCAGTTGATCAAGGTGATCCTCCATGATGGCGTCCGGGTGGAATCGCTGCCAATACAGGTCTTGGCTAGGCCCGATCCGCAACCGCATCCGAGGTAGCAGCCGTTCCACCCGTGCCGCTTCAGCCGACGCAAACATGTGCGCACGTTCAGAGTACGATAGATCGTCGGCTTCGAGCGGTGCCAACCGGGCGGGGCGACGGTCATCTTGGCGCATGCTGAAGTATGTTAGCGACGGTGCAAATCCGCTTCTAAACGCTGGCGAGGGAGCGGTTTTGCAAGATTGGCGGGAGAAGGGCTGACCGATGTCTCAGCTGACGAAGGGGTCGCCCTGGCCTGACGCAGGCGTGTCCTGGAGCGACGGCGATTGACGAACCCTTGTCGTACCCACGCAGGCATCTCGGCGGCGCAGCTAGGGCAGCCCCAAGGCGTGGCGGGCGACATCAACCGCAGGCAAACCACTCCACGTTGGGTAAAAGACTGCTTGGGAGGACGGGTGCAGCGGTCGGCGCTAGCGGCGAACCCTGATGCGTCACAGGGTTGGTCTCCGTTTCGCCCGGCGCACGTCGATCCTTTTGCCGCAAACGCCATCGTCGCGTTCGCTCGACATGGTGAATTCTCCCGGCGTCGCCGGACTGGTACCGCTCGCCAGCGGCACGCTTAGCTTCAACACGTGCCGCGCGGGAGCAAGATTGACCGCAATAAATCTGGCCTCGATCACACCGGCTGCAGAGCACGGTGCGCTCGCGACACCGGGCACACAGAAACAGGCGGCCGACCGATTCCATACCGAGCCTCCTCTTCATCGACGATTGTCAGCTTCGGATGGCCGATGGCAGTTGACGGGCACACTCGTGAAAAACGACACTTCACCGGCGAATAGACGCGGGTCTTGACCGGC
>CAIRGS010000289.1 GCA_903878125.1 uncultured Nitrosomonadales bacterium
AGCTGGCCGTCACTGTGGGCGGTCGCCAGCGCCTCGCAAAACCGCCGGCGAAACAGCCTTGAGAGCACCCGTACTGGCAGGAAGAACCCAGGTTTGCAGCTCACCCAGCGCCGGCCATCCAACGACAACCCGCCGCCCGGCACGATGCCATGCACATGGGGATGGTGCGTCAGCGCCGATCCCCATGTGTGCAACACCAGTGTTGTGCCGATGCGCGCACCCAGATGTTTGGGATCGGCTGCGATGATCCGCAGCGTTTCCGCTGCGACCTCAAACAGCAAACGATAGATCACTGCCTTGTTGGTATAGGCGAGCGCACTGATGGGGTCCGGCAAGGTGAACACAACATGGTAATAGTCCACCGGCAGTAGCTCGGTCTGACGCGCTTCGAGCCAACGCTTGGCGGCACTCGCCTGACACTTGGGGCAATGCCGGTTGCGGCAGGAGTTGTAAGCGATCTCGGTCTGTTCACAGGCGGTGCAGCACAGCACATGGCCACCCAGTGCCGCGCTGCGGCATTGTTCGATGGCGGACATGACCTTCAGTTGACTCAGATTCAGGTGGCCGAACTGACTCTGTCGCCAGGCAGGGCCGTGGCTGCGGAAGATATCCGCGACCTCCAGCGTGGGGCGTTGCATGACCGCACGCTACTGCGTCGGTAGCACTTCCAGCGGACTGATCACCTCACGTAGCAGGTCGGTGGCAACCTGAACATAGCGCGCGGTCGTGTCCAACTTGCGATGACCCAGCAATACCTGGATCACACGGATGTCCACCTTCTGTTCCAGCAAGTGGGTGGCGAAGCTGTGGCGCAAGGTATGCATCGAAACGCGCTTGTCGATATGCGCCTCATCCGCAGCGGCGTGAATGACGCGATTGAGTTGGCGTGTGCTGAGCGGATCGATGGGATCCAGTCCGGGGAACAACCACCCACCTTCGCGCATCTTGCCCTGTGCATGGGCATATCGCCACCAATTGCGCAGTCGTTCCAGAAGGACGGGTGAGAGCATGGCATAACGATCCTTGCTGCCTTTACCTTGTTCGATACCCAACGCCATGCGCTGGCTATCGATATCACTGACTTTAAGTGCACACACCTCGCTCACGCGCAGTCCTGCGCCGTAGGCGACAGACAATGCCGTTTGATGTTTGAGATTGCCGACGGCGGCAAGCAGACGCGATACTTCGTCGCGACTCAACACCACCGGGAGCTTGTGGGGTACCGGCACCGACTGCATCTTGCGCATCAGTTCTGGGTGGTCGAGCGTGTGCTCGAATAGGAACTTTAAGCCGCTGAGGGTGTTATTGATTGAGACTGCCGATGTGCCGTGATCGATCATGTATAACTGATAGAGCCGTAGCTCCTCCGCAGCCGCAGTGTCGGGTGATCGCTTCAGGTACGCTGCGAATTGCCGCACTGAACGGATATAGCTGATCTGGGTCTTGGGGGATAGTTTGCGCATCCGCATGTCGTCCAGCATGCGTTGACGTAACGGTGAAACGGATGAGGTCGATGCAGTCATGATTCTGCTCCTCTTGGTGAATGAGGCGGATTGCCTCGCTTACCAAGTTAGGGAAACAGAACCGCTGTTTCAATCCCTTCAAGCAAACACTGCAATGTGTTCGGAGCGCCCAATACCGCGAAGCGGTTTAGTCCATGGGCCGAGTTTGAGACAGGCAAAATTTCGGCCGATAGAACCAGTTCGGCATTTTGAATATGTAGTGGCCGCTGTGCAAGGCTATTGCTGCCTTTTAGTAGCTCAGACCAAATGCACTTCTACGCGCTTGCCTAATGCTGCAGCGTATTTGCGCAATGTGTTCAAGCTGGGAGAGTGCTTGCCTGAGGCCAAGGCGCTTTCCAGGCGAGCGATAGCGGGAGCCTTTGTGCCCATGCGCTCTGCTACTTGTGCCTGCGACAATCCGGCAGCTCGGCGGGCAGCAAGGATTTCGTCAAGGATGGCGAATTCCTCTCGATTGAGTTGGTCGTGTTCTGCTCGAACAGCAGGATTCTTCAGCATCTTGGCGACCATCTGTTCGTGTGTCATGACTTTAGTTTTCATTTCTTTACCTCCTTCATTCGCTCTTCGGCAATCCTGCGCTCGTTTGTCGGTGTCTTTTGTGACTTCTTTACGAAGCAGTGAAGCATGACAATCTGCTTGCCCACTAGTGTGCAATAGAACACGCGGGCAATACCTTCCGCGCCCTTCAAGCGCAATTCGAACAATCCCCCACCAAACGCTTCGGTATGAGGACTGCCGAGATTAGCACCGTACACCATCATTCTTGCTGTTAAGCCGATGTAGCGTGCTTGCAGTGTCGTTGGCAACGCCATGATCTCTGCTTGTAATGCGTCGTTGAAATAAGTGATGGTATAGGACATAGGCACATAGTAACAAATATGTTATCGCCGTTCAATGCCTCAACGACTTGTATTGCCCTTAATTATTGGGAAAGTCTCATACGGCCAGAAGCAGACCTTAATTTTCAAAAGAGTCTGGAATTGAGCACAAAATCCGCCAAGGATTGACGGAATCTACTGAAGTATTGTCGAAAAGCTAGGATGGTGCAACGACGTCAGATCTGACAAGAAAACTTACTGAACATTGCTGAATAAATCGAGCCAAATGATAATTAAATCATGGCGATAGGTGCTGAAGATACAAAGCTTACAACCTGCTTTGCATGCAAATGAGGGTTGCGGGGGCAGGATTTGAACCTACGACCTTCGGGTTATGAGCCCGACGAGCTGCCAGACTGCTCCACCCCGCGTCAGCTAAGAAATGAACTATAGCAAGACAGACAGGACTCGTCAAGCATTTTCAATGCGCGCTTATCCTGTTAACTCACACAAATATGCATAAAGCACATTGACGGGATATGCAGCCGTATAACACGGTACATTTTACGCAGACATAGCTTTGGTTTAAGCAAGAAGATCGCATGAAGCTTAGATTAGGCCCTCTGCTCGACTTCAATTCAGCTCAGGACGTTATGGATGCTAACAGCCTGCCGTACTTCCTCTCATTCTTGTTGAGTGTCGTGGTTAATCAGGTACGATTATATTTCTCTTTCCAGTTCAATCACATGTAAATACTCATCGGTTGAGGCGCATTTTGTCCGGCAATGTAATGTTTAGCTCAAGCACATCATATTCGCCGTGCTTCTCTAATTGAACATTAATAGACTCACGATCTATATGAATGTATTTTGCAATCACGACCATAAGTTCCTCTTGGAGTGCAGGTAAATAATCTGGAGTGGGTGAACCCCTTCCAGCTCGTTCGTGGGCTAGAATAATCTGCAAACGTTCTTTAGCGACGATGGCAGTTTTTTTTGGGTTGCCACGCAGGTAGCCGATTAAGCCGGCAATCATGGACATTTCAGCGGCCTCCCAACAGTCGTTTAAAAAAACTCTTTTTATCTACGGTAACGAAGCGCATCGGCAATCCTTCATCGCCCATGAAACGTCCCACTACATCTCGATAGGCTTCAGCCACGTCGCTCTTATCCAAATGGATAGCTGGAGTACCAGCATTAGAGGCTTGGAGAACTGATTCCGATTCCGGAATCACACCAAGCAAGGGAATACGTAAGATTTCCTGGATGTCAGTAACCGACAACATTTCACCAGCCTCTACCCGCTTTGGATCGTAGCGAGTAACCAGCAAGTGTTCTTTCACAGGATCGAGGCCATCCACAGCGCGTTTGGATTTGGCTGCTAGAATTCCGAGAATGCGATCCGAATCCCGCACCGACGAGACTTCCGGATTAGTTACTATCAAAGCCTCATCTGCAAAATACATTGCGGTGAATGCGCCTGATTCAATGCCTGCCGGGGAGTCACATACGATAAAATCAAAAGTTTCCTTTAGCTCGTTAAGAATGCGCTCAACGCCTTCCAGGTTGAGTGCATCTTTGTCTCGGGTCTGGGATGCGGGGAGAATGTACAGATTGTCGCAGTTCTTGTCTTTTATGAGTGCCTGCTTAAGGGACACCTCACCGTTGATGACGTTGATTATGTCATACACCACACGCCGCTCGCAGCCCATGATGAGATCCAGGTTGCGCAAACCCACATCGAAGTCGATGACAACCGTTTTGTTTCCCCGTAGCGCGAGACCGCTGGAGAAGCTTGCGCTGGTTGTGGTTTTGCCTACACCACCTTTCCCTGAAGTAACTACAATAACTTTAGACACGTTTATATTCCTGAACAAAATTAAGTATATTTTACCCGTAAATTGAGAATGCTAGAAAACTCCTTTAGCTAAGCAAGGCCTGAATGATCAAATCAGAGCGATCCAGATGCACCTGAACAGGTTTGCCACGCAAATTTTCGGGAATACCGTTCTCGAATACTTTGAAACAGCCGGCAATGGAGATCAACTCCGCCTCCAGACTGTGTATGAAAATACGCGCGTTCTCGTTCCCTTCAGCACCCGCGATCGCACGACCGCGCAGCGGGGCGTAAATGTGTATATCCCCATCAGCAATCAATTCAGCGCCAGCATTGACAACGCCCAGAACAACCAGATTGGCACCATCGGCATAGATTCTCTGGCCAGTGCGAACTGGTTTATTGATGATCATGGTCGGACGGAAAGTGGGCAATACTTGGGAATCTGATTTTTGAAGTTGGGTATCTGAATCAAGGATTATGGTGTTATTGGCTTCGCCCGCTACAGCTTCTATCGCCAATCCCAATCCTGGCACTCCTGGCTGGCTGCCTATTGTATTAGGGCTAATGCCTGGGGCTGTCGTGGGAATTGGTGCTGCCTTTAATGCGGGCCTTACTATTGTGTCGGAGAAGAGTCCCAAACCTGATCGTACCGCGGCTTCACGCTGTTCAGCAGACCCTCCCACAACACCAGTGGCATGCATGCCATGGTCCAGCATGAATGCCATAAGACCAGCAAAGTCTGGCGAAATGTTGCTATTCGCGATAGCAGAGAGATCAAGAGCCACTGGCGTATTGGCGAAAAAATTCTGCGATTTATTAAAACGCATATCCAACTGTTTTTTTAGTTGAACCATGTCAGTTGTATTGACATAGAGTACAAATAAAGAGAGATTGGCTATTTTGAGTTTGAATGCAGGTTCTACGCGTGCCATATTTTTTGAGTTTTTTGAGTTTTTTTGAGTCTGTTACTCTGTTACTAAGCTTAGTAGAGCTCCACCCTCTAACCTTGGGGAAGGTCACACAGTTTAACGATGCCTCCCCTGATTTTCAAGCCTATCACTGTTAACGCCTGTGAAGCACAAGTTTGTTTATTGAAATAATTAAGCGTAGAGTTCCGCCTCCCCACTTTGGGCAAGGCAAAGATTAGAGAGTATATGGGCAGCCCGAAATCGCAACAAAATCTATCCACACTGATGCTGGGCGCAATTGGTGTCGTGTATGGCGACATTGGCACCAGCCCCCTCTATGCCTTGAAAGAAACCTTCGCGGGGCATCATCCTCTGCCAGTCATAGAGGCCAACGTCCTTGGTATTCTCTCGATAATGTTCTGGACCATCATGTTGTTGGTGTCGCTGAAGTACGTCACTATCATTATGCGAGCCGACAATCATGGTGAGGGGGGATCATTGGCTTTACTGGCCTTGGCTAGCGAATTAAATTCAGACCGACCCAAATCCAAATGGTTGTTCGCAATGCTTGGTGTATTTGCCGCTGCATTGTTTTATGGCGACAGCATGATTACACCCGCCATTTCGGTGCTATCAGCCGTCGAAGGTCTGGATATTATCGCACCCCAACTAAATAGTTTTGTGCTGCCGATCACCATCATGGTGCTCACCGCATTGTTCTTTGTTCAGAAACGTGGCACTGGCACAATGGGAATGGCATTCGGCCCCATCATGATCCTTTGGTTCTCAATCTTGGGCGTTCTAGGTGTTTTATCCATAGCGCAAAGTCCGCACGTACTTTTGGCACTCAATCCTGTTTATGCCTATCAATTCCTTTTTCTTGACCCTTGGCTTTCATTTCTGACCCTCGGCTCAGTCGTGCTTGCCGTTACGGGTGGCGAAGCTTTATATACCGACATGGGACACTTTGGCCGGTTTCCAATTAGGTTGACCTGGTTCTCCTTTGTACTCCCTGCGCTGGTATTCAATTATTTCGGGCAAGGGGCGCTATTGCTAAGCAACCCACAAGCTGTCAAAAACCCATTCTTTCTTCTGGCTCCTGAGTGGGCAATAATTCCAATGGTGTTGCTTGCAACTGCGGCAACAGTGATTGCTTCGCAGGCAGTGATCTCAGGTGCATTTTCAGTTGCTAGTCAATCAGTGCAGATGGGGTTTTTGCCACGAATGGAAATCCGCCAAACTTCCAGTAAAGCGCATGGTCAAATTTACGTCCCATTTACTAATTGGACGCTTTATCTTGCGGTGATTTATTTGGTCTTCACCTTTCAAAGCTCCAGCAATCTGGCGGCAGCCTACGGTATTGCCGTTACTGGAACGATGATGATCGACACTATACTGATTGCCTTTGTGCTCATTGCCTGGCGTTGGTCACCATTACTGGTTCTTCCTCTGATAGGCACATTTCTTTGTGTTGACTTGGCCTATTTTGCGGCCAATGCCATAAAGATTCCACAGGGCGGTTGGTTCCCGTTGGGTATCGCTATCGTTTCATTTGTTGTCCTTACCACTTGGAAGCGCGGAAGAAAGTTGTTGTTCGAAGAGATTGCCCGTCGATCCATCCCTATTCAGACAATTGTGGATCATGTGGGCGAAGTCAACCGGGCACGCGGAACCGCCGTCTTTCTGGTTGGCGTTAATGAGGGAGCACCTGCCGCATTACTACACAACCTGAAACACAACCAAGTGCTGCATGAACGCAACGTTTTGCTTTCCGTCATTATTGAAGACAAACCTTTTGTTACGAAGGGCAACCGTTTGTTAATTACAGACTTGGGCAAGAGCTTTTATCGGGTGAAGGTTTTCTACGGATTTATGCAAACTCCAGATGTACCTGCCGCTTTGGGTTTATGTGCGCCCTTGGGGCTGTCATTTGACATGATGGATACCACCTTCTTTACGTCTCGCGCTTTGATTGTTTCAGCGCCGAATCCCGGCATGATGAAATGGCGTCAATGGATATTTATTATGATGTCCAAGAATGCGATGAATGCTACTGAGTTCTTTAAAATTCCAACGAATCGGGTTATTGAAATGGGTACTCGGATTGAAATATAGAGTTACCGAAAATATCCCTTTCAGGTCGATTCCAGCATGTTATGAACGATCGATATAGGGCAACGAGGCGCTATCACATAGATGACCTCGATTTTGACACAGCATTTTGTTCAGCTTTTCCACAACTTCCACCACGGGCGTGGATCAGCGACTGGCTTAACACCATCCTTCACAAGGTTTTTATCTAGCACGCGCTGTGAATCGTCGCGTAAATCTTTTAGTCCCATTGCATCGTAGGCCTTCACCATGATTTGCAGAGCCTCGCGTGTAGCCGGAGCCTGCGGAAATTCAGTGAGTACGCCATTAGCGCGGCTGACAGCGGCCACATAGGCTCCGCGGCGTAAATAATAACTCGCGATTTGCGTTTCATGGCGCGCCAGCGCATTAATTAAATATTGCATGCGCAATCTTGAATCGGCTGCATATTTGCTGCTAGGGAAACGTGTGACCAGATCCTTGAATGCATCAAATGCCTCGCGCGGCGCCTTGGGATTACGCTCGGACACGTCTGGTTGAAACCCCTCGCCAAACAGACCGAGATCCTCGTCGAAATTGACCAATCCTTTCAAGTAATAGGCATAGTCTACGTGCGGGCTGTTCGGGTACTGCTTAGTAAAGCGCTCCACAGCAGAAAGTGCTGACTCCGGTTCATTTTGCTTATAATATGCATATGCAATTTCCATCTGTGCCTGCTGCGCATAACGGCCGTAAGGGTATCGGGATTGCAAGGTCTCGAATAGTTTTATGGCGCCAGTGTAATTTGCGTTATTCATCTGCTCCGAAGCCTGAGCGTAGATTCCCTCGGCGGAATCTGCCTTCGCGGAAGCGGATTTTTCGTCCTTTGGAGATAAAATACTGCATGCAGTTAGCATAAGCAGGAGAATTAAAGTTAAACTATGGCGCATGGCAGAATCCAAAAAAATAGTATCCAATTATACCGCAAACCTTGCTGCACCTAGCCCGCTTACATTGAAGACTGAACCACTTTCGTTCAAAGTTCCCGACGAATGCGCGGGAATGCGCCTTGACCAGGTACTAGCCAAGCTGCTTCCGGAGTATTCCCGCAGCCGTCTGCAAGACTGGATCACGCAGCAACAGGTTAAACTCGACGGTGCGGCCGCCACATCCAAACAAAAGGTGTGGGGCGGCGAAGCGATAGAAATCATACTGCAATCGAATCCCGCCGAACAACCTTATCAGGCCGAGGATATCGAAATAAACATCTTGTTTGAAGATGACAGCATTCTCATCATCAACAAGCTGGCAGGGCTGGTGGTGCATCCCGGTAGCGGCAATTGGAATGGCACTCTGCTCAACGCCTTACTCCATCATGCGCCTCAACTTTCAGAGATACCGCGCGCTGGTATTGTGCATAGGCTGGATAAGGATACCAGCGGATTGCTGGTCGTTGCCAAAACACTTACCGCACAGACGGCCCTAGTGCGCCAGTTGCAGGCACGCACCGTGCAGCGCGAATACTATGCACTGGTATACGACGAAGTGGTGCGCGCCGGCACGGTAAATGCACCCATCGGTCGCCATCCTACGATGCGCACCAAGATGGCAGTAGTGGAAGACGGCAAACCCGCAATCACTCATTACACCATAGCGGAGCGCTTCCCTGGCTGCACCCTGCTTCGCTGCAAACTGGAAACCGGACGCACCCATCAGATCCGCGTTCATCTTGCCACTATTCGCCACCCGCTGATTGGAGACAGCGTATACATCAAGGGGGCACAGAAATGCGCGCCACATTTGCGCCACATCTTGGCCGCTTTCCCACGCCAAGCATTGCACGCGACACAACTCGGACTAGAACATCCGATAACGGGTGAATGGTTGGAATGGCAAGCCCCAATGCCAAACGACATAATGCAGCTGCTAACAAACATCAGGAGCGCATCGAATGAACCTGCTTGAACATTGCCTTATCCCTGACTGGCCTGCTCCAAAAAATGTCAGAACGCTACAAACCACACGCAACGGAGGGGTAAGTGCTGCCCCCTATAACACTCTCAATCTCAGCAGTAACGTAGGCGATGCGCCTTTAGCCGTGACGCGCAATCGCATGCTGCTGGAACCAATGTTGCCAAGCGAGCCGGTGTGGCTTAAACAAGTGCATGGTGTGGTAGTAGCTGATGCAGCACGAGCCGAATGTTGGCCCGAGGCCGACGCCTGTATTTCCACACACCCAGGCGCAGTGTGTGTAGTAATGACAGCGGATTGTCTGCCAGTGCTGCTCTGCAATGATAAAGGCAGTGTAGTGAGTGCAGTGCATGCAGGATGGCGTGGATTGTGCGACGGGGTAATTGAACACACAGTGCGAGCCATGGGCGTGCCTTCCGATACGCTCATGGCTTGGCTGGGGCCTGCAATCGGTGAGCAAGCCTTCGAAGTGGGCGATGAAGTGCGTGCAGAGTTTATTGCCAAGGATCCCCAAGCTGCTGCAGCCTTTGTGCCTGGCTCACCTGAGAAATGGTTCACAGACATCTATCAGCTTGCCCGTCTGCGCCTGAATGCATTGGGTGTTACGCGTATACACGGCGGTGGCCTTTGCACTTATACAGACAGCGCAAATTTCTTCTCTTATCGACGCGATAATGTGACGGGGCGGATGGGAACATTCATCTGGCTGGACAAGTAATTCCCGTGCTCTTAGCCCTTCTGAAACAGGATAAACAGATATTTAACGTGGCGGATGTTTATATATTTCCCACGCCATACATTAACACTTCAGCCGTTACATAAAATCAAAATACTCGGATGGGATTGCCAGCTAGGCATCTGGCAATAAAAAAGTCAATCGGGCGAACCTAATACATAACAACCTTCTGACCTGATCCGTTAACCCATCCCTCATCTGGATAGCTCGCCAAGCAATTCTTTGATGTCCAGGATCAATATAATTTCACCCTCGCTGGACATTGTCACGCCTGCCACACCCTTGGGTCGGAAAGTATCCAATGACTTGATCACCACATCATCGTGTCCGGCAACGCCATCTGCCAAAAGGATAAAATTGTTTTTATCGATCTGCATCAGCACGCCCATTTCAGGTTTGCCAGTCTGATCCCAGCCAATCAGGCTGGCCAATGACAGCACCGGCAGCACCTCACCGCGCACCACCATGGTGGCTTTGCCGGCTATCTGCTGCAGATCATTCGGAGGAACCGATAAAGTTTCCCGCACCAATGACAGTGGCACTGCAAATGATTGATTGCAGAGGCGCAGCAGCAGCACCGGTAGAATCGCTAACGTAAGTGGCAATGAAATGGTGAACTCACTACCCTTACCCGGCACAGACGTAATACCGATGGTGCCACTCAACTTCTCAATGTTGGATTTCACCACATCCATGCCGACCCCGCGACCGGAAACACTGGAAATCTCTTCTTTAGTTGAAAACCCTGGAAGTAAAATCAAACTCAAACTCTGCTCATCATCCAGGCTGCTCGCGGAATCCGCGCTGATTATTCCCTTCTCAATTGCCTTGTTGCGGATCACCTCGGGACGCATGCCTTTACCATCATCGGTTATTCTTATGATGATGTGACCTCCCTCCTGTTGAGCGCTTAAATACACCAAGCTCTTCGCTGCTTTACCCATTGCCGCACGCAGTTCCGAGCTTTCCACGCCGTGATCCACTGCATTGCGAATCAAGTGCACCAGCGGATCGTTAAGAGCCTCAATCATGGCTTTATCTATCTCGGTCTCTTCACCGGACAACACCAACTCAACATCCTTACCGAGTTGACGCGCCAAATCGCGGGCCAAACGAGGATATTTATTGAAAATGCGACCGATAGGTTGCATACGCGTCTTCATCACTGCATTTTGCAGATTCACTACCAGCATATCGAGCTGACTGACTGACTCGTCTAAAGCAAGCAACGTGACCGCGTCAGATCGCCCCTGCAGAATGTTGGTGCGTAGATGAGTCAAGCGATTTTTTGTCAATCCAATTTCGCCTGAAAGATTGAGTACTTGATCCAACCGATCAGTATCAATACGAATAGTATTATCCTTGCCCGCCTCAGTTTCGCGGCGTCCGACAGTTGGCGCTTTATTGCCTGGAATATCGGTGGCACGTCGGCCAAACGAACGAAGTTCTGGGGGTGACGTTTCCACCTCGCCTGCAGGAGGCAATGGTGTCTCCGTTGAGGCTTGTGAAGGAGGAGCTGAATCAGATATCGCATCATATCCGGCCTGAACTTGAACGGATGAAGGCGCCACCAATGCCTGATACAAAACGGGCCAGTCTGGACCAGCCCCTGATGAAGATGGAGAGTTACCAGCCGCAGATTCGATCATATCCACCTGCATTTCAACTACAACATCTTCTCCATTCAGGGCGGCATGCAGCGCAATAATCAGGTGGGAAGGAGCGGCTTCTGGCTGCCTAAATTGTGCTAATGCGTCAAACATCAGCCTGACCTCTCCAGTCGCTGCAAAAATCGCGTCCATAAGATCCACATTCAAAACCAACTCACCGTTGCGCAGATTGTCGAACAGGTTTTCAGTAAGATGACATAACGTGACCAGCTCAGTCGCATTGAGGAATCCGGCGCCACCCTTAATAGTGTGGAAGCCGCGAAAGATAATATTGAGTAGATCGCGATCATGCGGCTGCTTTTCCAAGTCAATCAGCTTACTGTCGACATCAGACAGCAATTCTGAGGCTTCCGTCAGAAAATCCTGCATTAATTCTTCCATGCCTGCAAAATCGTTAATTTTAGAACCCCATGCTTTCTAACAAGTCATCTACTTGGTCCTGATTGGTGACCACATCGGTTCGCCCTGAAGCGTTTATCACTGGGTCACTCAGCAGCCCGGCATGCGCATCCTGGTTAGCCGCAGATGGAGAGTTCTCAACCAGCAACTCTACAAGTTGCTTTTCCAGTTGTTGTGTCACATCCACAATTTTTTTGATGACCTGCCCAGCCAAGTCCTGGAAATCTTGTGCCATCATGATTTCCGTCAAGTAGGCATTGGTAGCCTTTGCCTGTTTGGGCACCTCAGTTAAAAAAGCACGGGTTTGCGTCACCAAGCTCTTGAACTGATCAATATCAAGTTGCTTATCAAAAAGCATCTGCCATTCCCGCGCCAGTAGCTGAGCGTTGGCATCGAGCTTTGTCATAATAGGCTGCGCCGCTTCAGTGGCATTCAGCACCCGTTCAGCTGCCTTTTCAGTCATGGTAATTACATAACCCAGGCGATCACAAGAATCCGGAATAAAAGATGCGACTTTCTCGAGATCCTTGTCATAGCCAAGTTCATGCAGGGCGTCATGAAGCTTGCGCGTCATTTGTCCCAGTTTGTTTACTACATTTTCCGATGGAATACCCGCATCAACACTTTGGTTCACCCCCTTATTACCTGAAGGCGATGTAATATTGGCAGCCTCTACTTCACGGCCATCACTTGCCGAAGCTATGCTGTCAAACAACGCTTCCAAGTCATCTGAATCTTGTCCTCCAACTGCCTTCTTAGTCATGACATCACTCACTTTTGCATGGTCAGGAAAATTTTCTTCAGTTTTTCATCTAGCGTGGCGGCAGTAAACGGCTTGACAACATAACCATTAGCACCAGCCTGTGCCGCTTCAATAACGTTTTCGCGCTTAGCCTCTGCGGTCACCATCAATACCGGCAAGTGTTTCAATGTTGCATCAGCACGGATGGCTCTGAGCAGTTCAATGCCAGTCATATTAGGCATATTCCAATCAGACACCACAAAATCAAAACTCTCACTATGTAATTTTTTTAACGCATCGACACCATCTTCCGCCTCTTGGATATTGGCGAAACCAAGCTCCTTGAGTAGGTTACGCACAATACGCCGCATTGTGGAAAAGTCGTCCACCACCAAAAATTTAATGTTTGCATCTACCACGATATCTCCAATTGCTTTTAGTTATGAGGGGAGCGATGGACAGTTAGGAATGTAAAACCATTCGCTGTGTTACATCTTTTTATCTTTTACTCTTATTCCTTATCCATATCATTACCCCGTTAATCATGATCAAACTCATCAAGCCAGCAAAGGCCGCAATGTATTGCTCAACATCGCCGCATCAAATTTTGGCACGTAATAATCAACTCCAACCCGTTTCCCCATATCACGGTTGGCCTCAGACGACAGCGACGAATGCATAACCACCGGAATGCCATCGAAACGCTTGTCCGCCTTGATATGCTGAGTCAGCACGTAGCCATCCATCACCGGCATTTCTGCATCTATAAGCACCACTTGAATCTGGTCATGCAAATCCATACCACTACTCTGCGCGGTATCCGCCAGTCCCTTCAAGCGCTCCCATCCTTCCAGCCCGTTATTCGCGTGCAAATTTTTGATACCCATCTTATCCAGCACTTCAGTTATTTTCTTACGCGCTACTGCCGAGTCATCCACGAAAAAGATGCATAATTCATGGCCATTTTCGATCTTATCTACGCTGCCCACCACATCCTCACCAAATGCGCAGGCAAGAATCTGCTCGACATCCAATATCGAAACGAGCTTTCCATCCGGCAACTCTGTGATCGCAGTAATCATGTCCTTGTTGCCTGAAAACAGGTCATCTGCAGGGCGCACCTTATCCCAGTCAACTCGAATAATTCGATCTACGTCATGCACTAGAAAACCGAGAATATGACGGCTATATTCGGCCACCATCATGGTACTTTGGACGTCCGACGTTGCGCCCTCAAGCCCCATAAATTTAGCCAAGCTCAGCACCGGAAGAATATGTCCACGTAGCGACACAATGCCCTCTACACCAGCCGGCATGTTGGGCGTCTTGGTAATCGCCATCGCGCGGCACACCTCCTTGACCTTGAATACATTGATACCAAAGGTTTCTGGAGTTCCCAGCGAGAACAACAATATCTCCATCTTATTAGAGCCGGCCAGGCTGGTTATAGCATCCACGGTCTCGAACAGGCCGCCTGTACTTTGCGACTGTGGCATGCTGTCTGCCAACTGTGACTGATATTCGGCAATCGACATGATTAGTCCTTTCTGTTGCTGGTCCGCAGCCGAGCGAGCGTATGCGAAAGCTTCTTCGGTTCAAATTTTGGTACGTATTCATCCACCCATACTGCCTTGCCGAGCTGCTGATTGGGCTCGCTGGAAATCGACGAATGCATCAACACCGTTCGATCAGGCACACCTAAGGGTTTGACAGTCTTCAATGCAAGCTCGCCATTAAAATATCCAGTTTCAGCCAACACTTTTTCTACATCCATCATCACCAACCGCCAATCGGCCAACTCAATGACGGAAGTTCAAGCCACCCAATTGGGCATTAAGCATATCTGGCGGCACCCTTATAGCGGCCCAATCGGGACGAAATTGGTATCTGCCGCCTCGACCAAAAAGCCCTGCGTGTGGCCATTGTATTCAGTGACCACCATAATTCCTGGTTTCGTATCAGTCTGCACCCCGGTGTATTTCGCCAAATCGATCACTGGCACCAGCACTCCGCGAAAACTTAACATGCCCTCCACTGAGCCAGCCATTTCTGGCGCATGAGTAATGGGCGGCACACGCATCACTTCCCGTACCTTGAACACATTGATACCAAAGGTTTCGCAGCGTCAGGTGCGGCCATCCAAGCCAAGTGTGAACATCAGAATTTCAAGCTTGTTAGTACCTGCCAGCTTGGTGCGCCCATCTATATTTCTAAGCAATTAAGACATGACTAACCCCGACACTGTAAGTCCCGCTCTCCATTACACTTCGTTCCCCATTTTCACTCTCACCGCAGAAGGTGAGAGGTTTACAAACTGGACGATGAAGTGCGGGAGCGCGCGGCATTATTGTTTTATTAATTACACCTTGAAGTGGGCCACAGCGGCCTCCATATCTCCAGCCAACTTCTCCAACCGTAATATGTCCTGCCCGACATGCTCGATCGCCGCATAGTTTTCCTCCGCCATTTGCGCAATATTTTCGACATGACGAGCAATTTCATGGCTGCCCTTGCTTTGTTCATCAACCGATGCGGCAATATTGCTCACGCCACTGCTGACATCTGTTACCGAAGCTCCCGCCTGGATCAGCATGCTGGATACAGTCTTAATCTGCTGCTGGGTAGACTTCAATGACTGCAAGCCA
>CAIRGS010000290.1 GCA_903878125.1 uncultured Nitrosomonadales bacterium
GAAATGGCCACCGGCACGGGCAAGACGCTCACCGCTGCCGCCGTTATCAAACTCTTCTTGCGCACCGGCAATGCGCAGCGCGTGCTCTTCCTCGTGGAATGCTGGCTATGTCTGGCACTCAAAATTGATTATTCAAAATTTCGAAGCAGACATACCGGCAGGCCGAACAAACAGCATTTTATAAAATCACCAGCTTCCGCAATGGCCGAGAAGCAGCCATTCATTTGGCGACCTTGAGCATCTCAATTGCTCAAGGTCGCCAAAAGCAGCACTTGATAATGGCAACAACAGCACCGAATCCTGAATAGCGATAACAGCGCTGATCGCTAATTGACTGTTTGGCGGATTCGAGTTTGAAGTGCAACAGTTAATGCTGGCTCGGTGTAGCGCATATCTACCCCGAATAATACTTCATGCGGCGATCAAGAAATAACCCAAGAAAACTATCTGCAAGCTCAGACTGTCGGACAGAGGTTTCTCAAAAATCATACTACAAGTCGCGCTTGTTAAATGGTCCGATTCGGACTAATATTAGTCCATCCAATTAAACCGAGGTGTGCCATGCAAACCGTCAACATCCATGAAGCCAAGACTCAATTCTCTCGTTATGTCGATCAAGCCGAAGCGGGAGAGGAAATAATCATCGCACGCGCGGGTAAGCCGGTGGCGCGCCTGGTGGCGTTGGATACAGTCACCAGCAAGCCGCGCAAGCTGGGGCTGGGCAAGAAAAACTTTACCTTCCCCGAACAATTCGGCCGCTTGAGTGCCAGCGAAATAGTCGAGATGTTTGAGCAAGGCAAGTAAATGACCGGGCATGTTTATTTGCTGGATACCAATGTATTGCTGGCGGCATTACTGGCACCGGAACGCTTGCCGCCAGAGGTGGTGGCAGGTTTAACGGGTGCGTCCAATACGGTATATTTCAGTGCCGCGAGCATCTGGGAGGTGGCTATCAAGCGTTCGTTGAATCGGGCGGATTTTGATTTTTTTCCCGAGGATATTCATAGGCTGGCATTGGATACGGGCTTTACCGAGTTGCGGGTGAAAGGGGAGGATTGTTACCCGTTAGTGAATTTGCCCTGGCATCACCGCGATCCGTTTGATCGTCTGCTGGTCGCACAGGCGCTATCGTTGCCCGCCTATTTGCTCACCACCGATGGCTTGTTGCTCCAATACTCCGAATTGGTGGTTCACCTGACTTTGAACCCATGAGCATCCACAAAGAAATCAGCTTCGAAACCGAGATTTGCCAGCACTCGAGGCAGTTTCCAAGCTCAAGGCGGTGCCGAGTCCAGAGGAACTGGCGGAGTTTAACGTCGGCGGCGAATCAGCACTGAAGACATCTTGGCCGAACAGATGGCAGCACGGTCGGTTATCTCAGTGTTCCATGATGTAATTTCCACTGAATTGGTCAAATAGCGTGCTGGGGAGGTGAAGATCCCCCGCAAGGAACTTGAACAAATGAACCCTTTGGAGGGCACATCTCTATGATCAAGAATAATCACGGCGTTTAAATCTAAGTGGTATTTGTTTAGTACAATTAACAATTTGAGTGCTAAATATGTGGTTCAAGAACCTTCAGATATATCGCATCACCAATTGGAATGTTTCACCTGCTGAACTTGAAGCAGCACTTTCAAAACATACGCTACATACCTGTCTTAGCATGGAAATGCAAAGTCGTGGCTGGGTTTCTCCCAAAGATGAAGATGGGCCTTTTGTGCATACTCTGGGGCAGCAAATGTTAATCGCTCTGGGGGTGGAAAAAAAATTGCTCCCCGTTTCCGTTATCAATCAATTTGCGAAATTGCGTGCTGCTGAAATTGAAGAGCAGCAAGGATACAAACCTGGCCGCAAGCAAATGAAGGAAATAAAGGAGTTCGTCACGGATGAGCTTCTGCCACGCGCATTCGCACTCCGTCGCAAGACCTATGCATGGATTGATCCAGTCAACGGCTGGTTTGTCATCGACACTTCAAATGCGGCAAAGGCCGATGAGTTGATCGAGTTGTTACATAAATCAATTGAGGGATGTTCACTTGCACTGGTTAAAACCCGGAAGTCACCCGCTTCAGTTATGACCGAATGGCTTGCTGGAAATGATGTAGCCGCTGCATTTACCATTGACCGCGATTGTGAGCTATGCGCCACGGGCGATGAAAAAGCGACGGTGCGTTATGTACGTCACGCTCTCGATTCTGCGGAAATAATCAGGCATGTTAAAGAGGGCAAGAAAGCGACAAGGCTGGCCATGACATGGCGAGACAAAATTTCATTTACTTTAAATGAAAACATGCAGCTTAAACGCATTGCTCCACTTGAGTTTATCAAGGAACAACTTGATGCCAGTGAAGCAGATGATATATTTGACACTGATTTTGCAATTATGACTGGTGAGTTAGCTCATTTGTTGGCTGATCTCATGGATACACTTGGCGGGGAAGAATAATCAAATCCCGCACGACCAGCGCAATGTGCGAGGTAGAAAAAGCCGCAAGCTATTATGATTTCCCGGTTTCTAAGAAGGTGAATAAATGAATATTAATTCCCCCGGAAATAATTTCGATAAGCTTGATCCACACTTGTTGGGTGAGCGATTAAGATCGGTGCGAGCGCGTACGGTAGCTCTCTGCGCGCCTACTGATAAATTTTTCAGTATCCATCTGCTTCGAGTTTCATGAATAATTGCTGACAGGCATCTCAAAGGCCAACTGAATTGA
>CAIRGS010000291.1 GCA_903878125.1 uncultured Nitrosomonadales bacterium
CCATTGCTGTATTAATCGTCAGTTTCCTCAGCGATTCAATCGCTTCGGTATATCGATTGCTAGTAATTATGTAACCCTGCCGCAAATTTTTAATTTCAATTTCTCGCTCATATAGTGTCGCATATATTTTTTCCATTTCTTCGTTCAAGGCATTCCCCTTCTGTGAAATTTACTTTCAAAATTTTGACTGATTGAGCATCTGCAATTGGCATAACGGCCTATCACATTCTCTCCAAAGATACTTGTGCGCGCAGAAATATAAATACCTGTATGAGTGTTTAATAATGGAGTTTTTTTTATTTTTTGCAACTCGGCATCGAAAATTGAGCAGCGGCTGAATGTTCGCACAAAATTCTGTGCGGAGAGTCGCTACAAGGTAATCGGGGGGGGGGCTGCCAAGCGCGGTATGTTTGTGTGGCGGAACAGGGTGCGAAGCGCAGGCAATACGGTACGGCTTGGTTCCGCATAGCGTATCTTGAAACAAGTTCCTGTTGTGCTATCACCGAATTACCCTCAGGAAAACCGTATCTGGACAAACAATTTTCAGATTGCGCGAAAAATAGTGTAGGGGCAATTAGATTGTGAAGTACTGTCAGCGCAAAGTAGTAATGTCCCCTTTCTCCGAAATAGAAATGTCCCGTTGAGTTTACGTTGAGTAAACTCAGTGCCCGATAAAAAACCATAGCGGCGGGCATTTTGAAATGGACATGATGATGAGTCAAAAGGAAGCAAAACGTAGGAAGGCTATGGAGCTGCTGACGGCAGGTAAACTAGACCAAAAGGAAGCTGGCAAAATGCTGGCTGTCAGTGTGCGTCAAATCAAGCGTATCTTGCGACGTTACCGCACCTTGGTCGTGAGTCTCTGTATCACGATAACCCTGGTTGGAGTTAGGTTGTCGTCGTGTTCGGCCTCCATCTGGTAAATGCTACCGTTCTTCTTGATATTTTGGCCCCAAGAGTTCTTCCCATAGCGTAATCACTGATGTGATGTCGATTTCTTTCCGGTCAATTCGACAGGGTGATTGGTTATTCAGGCGCATCTTGTGTTGCAGTGCGCGCAGAGTGCGGTAGCAGTTGCTGGCTGCCTCGGCCAGTTCTACTTTTATTAATCTTAGTTCACCGGCGAGCATGAGTAGTGCCAAGTTGCCGCTATTGGCAGTCAATTTTGGCTCGGTGTGAGCATGTGCCAGTATCAAAAATTGCACTATGAATTCGATATCCACCATGCCGCCGCGATCATGCTTGATATCGAATAAATCGCTGTCATTGGGATGGGTGTCCATCATTTTCTGCCGCATTGTTTTGATCTCCTGGCGCAGCACATTCAGATCACGCGGTTTGTACAATACATTGTTGCGAATGATTTCAAATTGCTTACCCACTTGTGCATCGCCGGCACAGAAGCGCGCTCGCGTTAGCGCCTGGTGTTCCCACACCCAAGCGTGCTGCTGCTGGTATTCTGCGAATGCGGGAATGGAGCTGACCAGCAGGCCGCTAGCGCCATTCGGGCGCAGGCGCAAATCTATTTCATACAAACGGCCCGCTGAGGTATAACTGCTTAACAAGGTATTGATGCGCTGAGCGAGCCGGGCATAGACTTCTGCTGCGTCGGGATGCTGATCGTCGTACAAAAAAATCAGGTCGAGATCGGCAGCATAGCCGAGTTCGCGACCACCCAGTTTGCCATAGGCAATAATGGCAAATTGCGCTTGCTGTTGATGCTTCTTGCGCGCATCACGCCAGCACAGTTGCAACACATGGCGCAAAATCAGGTCGGCCAAGTTGCTGAGGTGATCGCTTAGGGTTTCCAACGGCAACAGTCCTTGCAAATCCATTGCTAACAAATGGAATGTTTGGACATGCTGAAACTGACGAAGCACATCCATCTGGCGTTCTGTATCGGTATTGCAGTGATTGAGTTGGGTCAGCAGTTCTGCATCAAGAGCAATCCAATCGGGTGCGCGGTATATCTCACGCGCATCAAGCAATTCATCCAGCAGAATGGGATGCTTAATTAAGTATTCGCATGCCCATTCACTGGCGCTGGCAAGTCCAATCAAACGTGGCAAAACCTTTGGGTATTCTGCCAGAAAGGCCAGATAGGAGGCGCGTCGACTAATGCTTTCCAACAGGTTTAGAATGCGCGGCAAAGTTTGGTCACGGTTGTTCGGCACTGCACATAGCGTGATGAACTGCGGAATCAGTTTATCCATGCGTTGGCGGCTGGTGTCTGGCAGTTGGCGGTAACGACCGCTGTCTCGGATATGCAATAGCCGCTCAGCCAAGGTTTTTGTGTCTGCATAACCTAATTTGCCAAGGTCATTTGGCAGCTCTTCCGCGTTCAAATTCTCATGCCAGAGCGCACTTGCTATCGTGCTATTTTGCTGAGTGCTGAATATTTGGGCGAACTGATCGCTTACCAACGAGCGGTGGTAGTTTAATTGTTGCAACATGGCGCCGTAATCCGGATAGCCCATGCCATCGGCTAGTAACGCCTGATCTGCAACATTTTTCGGCAAATCATGAGTTTGTTGGTCATCCAGATATTGCAGGCGATGCTCCAGGCTACGTAAAAACACGTAAGCTGCACTCAACCCGATTACGGTGTCTGGTGTAAGTTGGCCGTTTTCTCGCAAAAGTTGCAACACTTGCAAGGTGGGACGGATACGCAGGCTGGCATCGCGTCCCCCCCGTATCAGTTGAAAAACCTGGGCTATGAATTCAATTTCGCGGATACCACCTGGCCCCAGTTTGATGTTGTCAATTCGATCGCGTCTCTGCACTTCCTGGCTAATTTGTGCGTGCAGTTTGCGCATGGATTCGAATGCGCCGAAGTCGAGATACTTGCGGAATATGAATGGTTGCACGAGCTGCATGAGATCTTGCGCAGCGGGATAATCTGCCGGAGAGATTACCCGAGCTTTAATCCAGGCGTAACGTTCCCATTCTCGCCCTTGTGCTACCAGATATTCTTCCACCGCTGCGAAACTCATCACCAGTGGCCCGCTGTCACCATAAGGCCGTAAACGCATGTCCACGCGGAATACATAGCCTTCCTGGGTTAGTTCGCTAATCAGGTTAATGAGGCGACGGCCCAGGCGGGTAAAAAAATCGTGGTTACCTATACTGCGAGAACCATTGCTGTTGCCGTCTTCCGGGTAGACGAAAATAAGATCAATGTCAGAGGAAACATTGAGTTCCATGCCGCCCAGTTTGCCCATGCCAATTACCAGCAATTGTTGCGGCGTTCCGCTCAGACCATCTATCGGTTGGCCGAACTGTTGTACCAGCGTCTCCATAATAAAATACTGCGCGCGTTGCACGACCAGCTCTGCCAGTGCAGACATACAGGTCATTACTTCCTCAAGATTGGCCAGTCCGCCCAAATCGCGCGTCAGTAGTTTGAGCATGACTCGCTTGCGCAAGCAGCGTAGCACGCGTGACAGCGATTCTTCATTCGTTACGGGCATGGTGGCAAGCCAAGTCGTCATTTCATCCAAACTGCAAGGTTGGTCATAGTGCGCGCGCAGCCACGGCAGTAGCTCGCCTTCGCTGTCGAGCAGGCGCTGCGCATATCGACTGCAGCGCAGGGCGCGCTGTAAAGCGATATCAAAATTAGCGGAAATGGGCGTGATGACTGTATTCATTGAGGTGGCTTAGAGTTAAACTGTTCATATGTTCATGCTTCATTATAAATCTGCTATGCGTGCCTTGGCTTGTTTGTTTACATGGTCAGTTGGCCATCCAATTATATGTTGAGAGCTTGCTTGCGCTTTTTTTGGGGCTGCTGCCATGGATTAACACGATTCGCGCTGTTCAGTGCAATGTTGCTATTGTTGGCTGGCGGGGGATCGTTGTTGACATTGCGCTACTGGATATTGCCGGATATCGACCGCTATCACGACAGCATCAGCGCTATGGTCAGCCACGTTGTCGGTCAGTCAGTGACCATAGGCAAGATTGAGGCAGACTGGCAAGGCATACGCCCGCATTTGTTGTTTACCGATGTGCTTATTCTGGATAAGCAGGGGCAAACTTTGCTCGCATTGAAGCAAGTGAACAATGTGGTGTCGTGGACGACAGTTTTGACGGGCGAGGTGCGCCTGCATAGCCTGGAGATTGACCAGCCAGATTTGTTGGTTAAGCGGGACGCGCAAGGCTTGTTGTATGTCGCTGGCATGAAGATGTCGAGTAATATTCCCGGCCAGCCTGCAGATCACGCGCTGGCGGATTGGTTGCTGCACCAAAAACACATTGTAGTTCGTGGCGCGCGTATCACTTGGCAGGATGACCTGCGTGCTGCCCCCCCGTTAATATTAAATCAAGTGAACATGCTCATCGTGAACAGTGGGCGCCGTCACAGTTTTTCGCTACTAGCGCAACCTCCGGCGGAATTGTCTGCGCAACTGGATCTGCGCGGAGATTTTTCAGGTGCCAGCTTTGACAACTTCAACGCTTGGCGCGGGGAGTTGTATACCCAACTTGATTATGTCGATGTTGCAGCATGGAATGCTTGGGTTCCGCTGCCCATTGCACCCAAACGCGGCAGAGGCGCGTTACGCGGCTGGCTAGGTGTTGAGAAGGGAAAGATCAATCAAATTACTGCTGATCTGGCGCTGGCTGATGTACAGACACAATTGGCCGACGATTTGCCGCTACTCGATGTAACTAAGCTGCGCGGTCGTGTTGAATGGCACGACGTGGTTCAGGGCTTTGAGATTTCCACGCGAAAATTATCGTTGCAGACGAATAATAACCTGGCGCTGCAGCCCATCGATTTATACCTGCGTTCTATAGATGCTACAGACAAACAACCAGCTAGCGGTGCGGTGCGCATCAATAGGCTGGATATGGATGGTTTCATCAGCTTAACGCATTTCCTGCCGTTGACATCTGGTTTGAAGCAGCATCTAGCTAAGTTCGCGCCTCAGGGGCGGATCTCCGATGTGCAAGCAAAATGGCGGGGTGATTTTGACTCGTTATTGAATTACGAGATTAAGGCACGTTTCGAAGAGCTATCCATACAACGTGTGGGTAATATCCCGGGGTTTACTCGATTGAGCGGCCAAGTGGATGGTAACGATACCAGCGGTACGCTGTCACTCAACTCGCGCAATTCCGTGGTGGATGCGCCACTGATCATGCCGGAGTCCTTGGCATTTGATTCGCTTATTGCGCAGGTTAGTTGGCAAAAGCATGATCACGGGATGGAAGTCAAGTTTAATAAGGTTTCCGTAGCGAATGCCGACCTTGCCGGGAATTTCTTTGGTAGCTATGAGTCGTTACCTCAAAGCCCTGGCAAGATTGACTTGACTGTCCATTTGACGCGTGCCGCAGTGCGCCATACTGCTCGATATATTCCATCGGTTGCGTTGAATAGCGAGGCCCATGATTGGATACGAAATGCGTTGGTCGACGGGCAAGCAGATGATTTTAACCTGCGCCTGAAGGGTAATTTGAATGATTTTCCATTTGATGGAAACCGTAATGGTTTGTTTCAGATCCGGGCGCGCGCAACGGGAGTGATGGTGGAGTACGCGAAGGGATGGCCTCTCGTGGAAAATGCCGTTGCGAAATTGATGATTCAGGGCAAACGGCTTGAGGTGACTGCTCCGACTGCCATGACTGTGGGCGGGTCTCTGCAAAATATTAGTGTGGTTCTGCCGGATATAAAAAATACTGGCCTGCTTTTGCAAGTGCGTGGCGAAGCGGTAGGAGAAACGAAGTATGGTCTAGGTTTTATTCAGGAAAGTCCGGTTCGTGGATATATCGATGGCCTCACCGACAATATTACTTCAAGTGGTAATGGGAATCTGAGTTTACAGGTGGACATTCCTTTGCGTGGTAATAAACCGGCAGTGGTTTCTGGTCGTTATCATTTTTTCGACAATGAAGTGAGCTTGGGAAAAAATGTGCCAATTTTACATAAAGTTAATGGCGATCTGTTGTTCAGTGAATCATCGGTACACATGCAGAAAGTCGCTATACAAGTTCTTGGTGGACCTGCCACCCTGACATTGCAGAGCAACAAAGGCGGTGCCGTAAATGCCCAGGTGGTAGGTCGCGCAAATATAGACGTCCTGCGTGAGGTGGCGCCACATACGTTGCTAAATTATTTGCATGGTAGCAGCGATTGGGCGTCAGAAATTACGGTGTTAAAAAATCAGATCACTATGCAACTCACTTCCAATTTGGTTGGGTTGACATCTGATCTACCTGCGCCATTTGCAAAACGTGCTAATGAGGTTACTCCGCTGCGCGTCGGGATGAATAGCCTGACTGCGCAACAGGACTTGGTATCGGTGCAATATGGCAACCTCCTCAACGCGAAATTTTTGCGTTGGGATGAGGGTTTTGATCGGGTCGTCAAGCGCGGCACTGTAAACTTTGGCAATGCTGGCAAGTGGGTTGAAAAAGATGGCGTGTGGCTAGTCGGCACAATGCCGCAGTTATCGTTGGAAGGTTGGGGAGCGTTGGCTGGCGCATCGGACGGATTGTCACCGGCCAGTATTGCAGGTGCCGACTTGATGATCCAGAAGATCAGTGGATATGGTTATAAGGTAGATGATGTTCGTATCAATGCACGTAACATTAATGGTACGGTGGCTGCGTTACTGGCAGCTAAGTCAATTAATGGTGAAGTGAGTTGGCGTCCGCAGGGTAACGGCAAGTTTGCCGCTCGCTTGAAAAACTTGTCTCTGGAACTGGATCGGGATGGAAGTGGCAAAAAGAAAATTGCGGTAACTCAATCTAGTGTTATTAAAAAAAATATTGCTAGCATAAAATATCCCATGCTCGACGTGGCAGTGGGCAATATCACACTAAATGGAAAGAATCTGGGCAAGCTAGAATTATTTGCACAGCAGCACGAGCGCGACTGGCTATTGGAGCGCTTAATTATCACTAACCCGGATGGGGAATTGACTGCGGATGGAAAATGGCAGATGGCCTTTGGTGGGGAGCAGACTCAGGTCAACCTCAAGCTGGAAATCAGTGATGCGGGGAAAATTCTTGGCCGTTTCGGCTATCCAAATAGCGTGAAGGACGGCAGCGGAAAGCTTGAAGGGACGTTTTCCTGGCCCGGCGCGCCAGCTGAATTCAGCTATGCCACGCTATTTGGCACGCTCAAGCTGGGTACCGACAAAGGACAGTTCCTGAAAATCGAGCCGGGTATCGGTAAGCTGCTCAGCATCTTGAGCCTGCAAGCGCTGCCTCAGCATATTGCGCTGGATTTTACCGATGTGTTCAGCGCAGGTTTTAAGTTCGATAGCATCAACGGAGTGGCGCAAATCAAGAGAGGGATTCTGTCGACTGATGATTTTAGAATTGAAGGCTCGGCCGCCAAAGTGACCATGAGAGGGCAGGTGGATCTAAACAACGAAACACAAAACTTGCGTGTGCGCATTCTTCCTACAGTGGGGAACACGGCATCCCTGCTGAGTGCGTTTGCCGCTGGCCCGGCAGTAGGCATCGGGGTCTTCATTGCCAACAAGATATTGCGCGAACCGTTCGATAAGTTAATGTCATTTGAATACAATATTACGGGTGCATGGGTCAACCCGAATGTAGCAAAAGTGGGTGCAAGCAAATCTGTTGCGCCACCACAGAAGTAAGGTTATGAAATAATCAAAAGCATGCAAGAAAAAAATGTTACACACCGACGTGCCACTACTTACGCGCAAGCCAAGGCTTTCAAGGTTGCCGCCGTGCAGATGGCTTCGGGGCCAACTGTTCCAGGTAACCTGAGCGAGGCACGCCGCCTGATCGAAAAAGCTGTGGATCAGGGAGCACGCCTGGTTGTATTGCCGGAATATTTTCCTATCATGGGGCTGAATGACAAGGATAAGTTGTCGGTGCGCGAGCAACCGGGAAGCGGCATGATTCAGACTTTCCTGAGTGAGACTGCGCGTGCGCATAAAATCTGGCTGGTCGGCGGTTCCATCCCGCTGGTGGCGGATGCGCCGGACAAAATGCGTAATGCCTGCCTGGTGTATAACGATAATGGAGAGCAGGTGGCGCGCTATGACAAAATCCATTTATTTAATCTCGATCTCGGCAATGAGCATTACCATGAGGGGCGTATTATTGAGGCGGGTAAGCAGGTAGTGGTGGTAGATAGCCCGTTCGGTCGAATTGGTTTGGCGATTTGTTATGATTTGCGTTTTCCTGAGTTGTTTCGCGCCATGCATGATGTAAATATTATCGTGCTGCCTTCCGCTTTCACTGAGACCACAGGAAAAGTGCATTGGGAGATATTGGTCCGAGCGCGCGCCATCGAAAATCTGGCTTATGTAGTGGCTGCAGGGCAAGGTGGTTATCACGTCAATGGCCGCGAAACACACGGTAATAGCATGATCGTCGATCCGTGGGGTAGGGTGCTGGATCGTTTGCCACGCGGCTCAGGAGTCGTGGTCGAGGAAATAAATCCATCCTATCATGCAAGCTTGCGCGCTAGCTTGCCAGCACTGTCACACCGCATCCTTACCTGATGTTAGGTGCAAATCAGTTGGAGAGCAGGCTCTTGAGGGTGTGGTGAGGAACGACTTAATGCAAAGCTTGTCTCACTGAAAAGTATTCTTTCTGTTGGGGCTGTCCTATGCGTCTCATCAAAGAGATGGATTTTTTGTAACTATTTTTTAAATTTTAATGGGTTTGACAATGCAAAATAACGATACTGTATTTGCCCTTGCACAGCAGTCACTGCTTGCATCGCATGCGCTTGAAACTCGCCATCTGGAGCAAATGTTTTCCAAAATGCTGGCGAATAAAGTGGATTACGCTGACTTGTATTTTCAATACAGTCGCGCCGAAAGCTGGTCGCTTGAAGAAGGTATCGTCAAATCGGGCAGCTTTGGTATAGACCAAGGTGTAGGCGTTCGGGCTGTGAGCGGTGAAAAGACCGCTTTCGCGTATTCCGATGACATCAGTTTGGCAGCCTTGGAAAGTGCAGTACTGGCCACGCGCGCGATTGCACGGCAGGGGGGGGCGCAAACTGTGCCGCTCTTGCGCGCGAACAGTAACAAACATTTCTATCTACCACACGACCCTATTGCCAGTTTGAAAGATGCGGACAAGGTTGCGATGCTGGAACGCCTGGAGCGTCATGCGCGTGCCCTGGATCCGCGCGTTACTCAGGTGATAGCTGGGCTGGCAGGCGAATATGATGTGGTGCTGGTGGCGCGTAGCGATGGCTTGATGAATGCCGACATCCGCCCCCTGGTGCGTCTGTCGGTGCAAGTTATTGTAGAAAGCAACGGCAAGCGTGAGCAGGGTTCATCTGGCGGAGGCGGACGTTTCAACTATGCCTATTTTACGGACGAAGTATTATGCGATTACGCCGCCAAGGCGGTACATCAGGCAGTAATTAATCTGGATGCCAAGCCCGCGCCAGCGGGCAATATGACTGTGGTGCTCGGTTCTGGCTGGCCCGGTATTCTGCTGCATGAGGCCGTGGGCCACGGCCTGGAAGGTGATTTCAACCGTAAAGGCAGCTCCACTTTTTCCGGCCGCATCGGTGAACGGGTAGCAGCCGCGGGTGTTACGGTAGTTGACGATGGCACGATTGCTAACAGGCGCGGATCATTGCAAATGGATGATGAAGGCAATCCTACGCAACGCACGGTTTTGATCGAGGACGGCATTCTCATGGGCTATTTGCAGGACACTTTGAATGCGCGCCTGATGGGCGTGCCAATTACTGGTAATGCTCGGCGCGAATCTTTTGCACATCTGCCGATGCCTCGCATGACCAACACCTATATGCTGAATGGCGACAAAGACCCTCAGGATATTATTGCTTCAGTCAAGCGTGGGCTGTATGCCGCGAACTTTGGCGGGGGGCAGGTGGATATTACCAGCGGCAAATTTGTGTTTTCAACCTCTGAAGCATACATGATTGAAGACGGTAAAATAACCTACCCGGTAAAGGGTGCAACTCTGATCGGCAATGGCCCAGAGGCATTAACCCGTATCTCCATGATAGGCAACGACATGGCGCTCGATCCTGGTGTCGGAGTTTGTGGCAAGGAAGGTCAGAGCGTGCCGGTAGGCGTGGGTCAGCCAACGGTAAGAATAGACGGACTGACAGTGGGCGGTACTGCGTAGGGGGGGTGTATTCTCAGCGTAATGTGCGGTACATAAATCTAATCACGCTGCGTTTTCATCCTTGACCACACGTTTAACTATTTGCACACCTATCAAAAATTCTTCATCTGTCAAATAAAAATTGTATAAGCATGCCCATGTTTATGCGTCCGTCACCGCGCCTAAACTTGCGCTAGACACCAGCCGTGCATATTTTGCTAACACGCCGCGTTTATAGCGTGGTGCCGGCGGTTGCCACAGGGCACGACGCCGTGCAAGTTCTTGGTCGCTTACATTCAGTTGTATCAGGCGGGCTTCAGCATCAATGGTAATGGAATCTCCTTCTTCGACCAGCGCTATGGTGCCGCCCATTGCCGCTTCGGGTGCAACGTGTCCCACTACAAAGCCGTAAGTGCCACCTGAAAAGCGGCCGTCGGTAATAAGTGCGACGCTTTCGCCCATTCCTGCGCCCACCAAGGCTGCAGTGGGTGATAGCATTTCACGCATCCCTGGCCCTCCTTTGGGACCTTCATATCGAATTACGAGCACTTCCCCGGGATTGATTTTTTCTGCAAGAATCGCTTCCATGCAAGCTTCCTCTGAATCGAACACGCGCGCAGGGCCGGTGATTTTAGGATTTTTAATGCCGCTGATTTTGGCCACCGAACCTTCCGGTGCCAAATTGCCTTTAAGAATCGCTAAGTGTCCTTGTGAATAAATTGGATTACTCCAAGCGCGTATTACATCCTGATCAAGACGTGGTTTTGCTGGTACATCTTTAAGTACCTCTGCGATAGTTTCGCCGGTGATAGTCAGGCAGTCGCCGTGCAGCAAACCGTGAACCAAGAGCATCTTCATGATCTGCGGAATGCCGCCTGCTTTGTGAAGATCGGTTACCACGTAGCGCCCGGATGGTTTCATATCGGCAAATACAGGGACGCGTTTGCGGATCGTTTCAAAATCATCAATGCTTAAGTCAACATTCATCGCATGCGCGATTGCCAGCAAATGCAAGACAGCATTAGTCGTGCCCCCTACCGCCATAACCACGGAAATTGCGTTCTCGAAAGCCTTTTTCGTCAAAATTTGAGACGGTAATATTTGCTTCTGAATGGCTTGCACCAGCACCTCGGCTGACCGTGCCGCGCTGTCGGATTTTTCCGCATCTTCAGCCGCCATGGTGGACGAATACGGCAGGCTCATGCCCATAACTTCGAATGTTGATGACATGGTATTAGCTGTAAACATTCCACCACAGGATCCAACTCCGGGGCAGGCTTTGCGCTCGACGGCCAGAAGCTCCGCTGCATCGATTTTATGCGCAATAAATTGACCCACTGCCTCGAAACTGCTGACTATGGTCAAATCACGTCCATGGAGATGTCCCGGTTTAATGGTGCCACCATAAACAAAAATAGCAGGAATGTTCAAACGTGCGAAGGCAATCATGGCGCCCGGCATATTTTTATCGCAGCCGCCGATGGCGAGTATGCCGTCCATACTTTGACCACGACAGACAGTCTCGATTGAGTCAGCAATCACCTCACGGCTAACCAGCGAGCATTTCATTCCTTCGGTACCCATAGAGATGCCGTCAGAAATCGTGATAGTTCCAAACATCTGTGGCATTGCACCAGCGGCGTGGGCAGCTTGCTCTGCCCGTGTCGCTAAAATACCCAACCCTGCATTGCAGGGTGTAATAGTGCTATACGCATTGGCGATACCGACAATAGGCTTGTTGAAATCATTATCTCCAAAACCTACAGCGCGCAACATGGCGCGATTAGGCGAACGCTGCACACCTTGTGTGATGGCTTTACTATTGATGTTGCTAGGCATGATGCTTCCTTTAAATAAATTAAGTTAATACGTGTTCTGCACTGCGTAATGGGTGTTGTTATTGAGGTTCATGAATGAAATTATCTTGTGGCGCAACGCATGACTAATGGTAGCAGAAATCAGGCTTCTTTTAGTCAGCAAGTAGCTTGTGTGTCAGCGCAAAGTAGTAATGTCCACTTGCTTCTAAATAGAAATGTCCCCTTGAGTTTGCGTTGAGTAAACTTAGTGCCCGATAAAAACCATAGCGGCGGACACTATGAAGTGGACATAATGATGAGTCAAAACAAGCCCCCCTTTATCCACCCTTTATGCTTAGTTATGTTCGGTCACACACAGACGGGATTTCAATAGCTGAATAAAATGTATGATGTATAGCAAGTTTGGAAAGAGCGGTGGGTAAACGCTATTCGTTAACGTGTCTTGGAGAAAACTCAATGATCTGTAAGCTCATAAGCATAAAAGCTGGCCTTGCGTTGGTAATGCTTGGTTTGCTCTTCGGAATTGGACTTGGCGTAACCTTTGGGATCAACGAAGCTTTGTTTGAAACGTATGTAGCGCGAGGAATCGCTGCACACCCGGAACTTCATGACGCAAACAGTTCTGAAAAGATATGGCGCTATGCGCAACGAGCGCATTTTCACGCCACAGGAATAGCCGCTTTCTCTATTGGTTTGTTATTGCTTGTTTCAGCGTCTAGCCTTAAGCAACGATCCAAGACGATCACCGCTATACTCATTGGCCTTGGCGGCTGTTATCCACTCGCTTGGTTTACTATGTTTATAGTCGCGCCAACTCTAGGCACAGACGCGGCACATACTCACCCGGTGACAGAGCTGCTTACCTATATTGGTGTTGGTGGATTGTTGCTTGGTGCAGCTATCTTGTTTGCCAATCTTTTTCTTGGCTTGTTCAGTGAGCGAAACGACACTTGGTAGTCCACTCAAGTGAGTTAATGTGAATCCAGATAGGTTGTCAGCTTAAAGTTTTATTTCTTAATTTTTAATGCCTCAGTTGCATCCTTCGTATGTGCGCTTACTGCAATTTGATTAGCATATGCCAAATCGCCCAGCGTATTAATGTTGGTAAATGCTATTGCGTCATCTAATACCGCTTCGCCCAAATGTAAGGTTTCTAGCCAGCTATTTACTTTGCGTCCACCTGAATTCAGATAGGCATCAAGTTTAGGAAGTACGTTCTTATGATAAAGGGCAATAGTAGGCTGCCGCTTTCCGGCAACGACTGCCACTGAGGCCTCCGCCGTAGGTATTGTGGTAACTGCTTTATATAAACGGGCAATCAAATCGTCTGGCAGGAATGGTGTGTCGCAAGGAACACTCGCAACCCAATCATGACGTGCGAGTCTTAGAGCCGACTGCAATCCGGCAAGCGGTCCTGGCCAATTCGGAGCCTGATCGGCAATGACAGGATAGCCGAAGCACAAATAATCATCGTGCACACCATTCGCATTAATCAAAATCTCTTCACTTTGGCGGCTGACTGAATCTAATACCCAGTCAATTAACTTTCGTCCACGCAAGGGTTGCAAACCCTTTGCACCGCCGATTCGAGTACCCAATCCCCCTGCCAGAATTACAATTGTTATTGCAGGCTGTGTCGCTTCTAAAAGCGTTTCAAATTTAACTTGAGACGTTCTCATTAGATATTAAGTTTTAGTGCTAATGACATATACAGTATTTTTACAGTTTAAGTTATTTAGTTGAAGTGACAAGTAATTACATATTGATATTGCAAGATTTAAACTGTAAAGAAACCTATTGTCGAACTGAGAAGTGGCACGGCTGTCCTGCAAATGTTTATTGGTTACGCTTGGAAATGTGGACACAAACCAAATCCATTTTTGGATGCGTTGATGGACACAATACATTGTTATTTAAGTTTGTGTAGCTAAAAAACTTAGCACTTTCCCGCTAACACCCACTCAAAAACAGAACAACGGCTATTCGCTCATTCCTTATTTATACGAAAAGATTTAATATAATCTGCTAATCCATCTTCTCTGGTCTCATCTATAGCCGTCTCTTCAGCAAGCAACCCATATTTATTTTTAATCGTGATATCTACGCCATATTCAATTAAAATTTTGGCTGACTCTAAATTATTAGCGCAATGTAAAGTGGAATTCCCCTTTTTATAAAGCCCTCCTCGTGACAATGTACCTCCTCGTGACAGCTGAGCATTCGGGTTGGCACCCGCAACCAACAAATGCTTGGCGACTTTTGGATGATTAACCCATAAATGTAAAGGTGTGAAACTATCTTTATCTTTCAAATTGAAACTAGCACCGCGATCAATTAAAAATATGGCGATATTAGGATCGTCAACTTCGAACAATGGAGTACGATTGTTATTATCAAATATGTTAATGTCAGCTCCACCATCAATTAACAGTTTAGCTGCGTCTAAGCTTGAGACATAATGCAAAGGCGATTTACCCAGAAAGTCACGAATATTCAAATCTGCACCCTGATTAATTGCGCTCTCCATCCCTTCTAAATCATTTTCCCATGTTGCAACCATCAGGGCATCATTATCTTGTACCGCTAATAGAGCATTATTATCTTCAGTACGAATAATACCTGCTGCTTTTTTTGCAGCATTTCCTCCTTCATCTACCTCTAATGAATGTCCTTTTTCTTTTCCAAAGAGAGGATTGTTTTCATTTGCTAATTTATATGTTACTTGTCTGTTCTTGAGATCTTCGCGCAGTTCCTCTATATCCGTGGCGCTGCGCCCATCACGTACCTGCGGTGGAGGTTTGGCCGGCATTACTGGCGTTTCTAATTTTTTTCCAAATAGTTTCGGCAGTATTGCCATGAAAAACCTCCTGATGAAATATTATTAAATAGTAATTTACACTGCCTAATCAGTAGCTTTGTATATTTATGAACACATATACCCTAGCATTTTTAAATCTGTATCATTCATAACAAGAATAATTTTAAAGTTTTAGATGAGCCAATATTTATTATTGGACTGTGCATAATAAATATACATCAGAGGTGATTAATTATTAAGTATTCCCAGTTTTTAATTAAACAACTGCCCATTGCTGTTTCCAGATATATAGTAAATCTCTTTGTTTATTTCCGCAATGGAAGAGCAGATTTATAGTTTTTCCTTTCAAAGGCTTATGGGAACTTGCTCGTGCTTATAAAATAGCACGGCTACCACCTCAACGTTGAAAGGAATTCTCAAGACGATTGATGCGTGAATACAGCATCTATTCAAGACACAAAGGCCGCTTCAAGATACAACTAACTACTCTAAGCAGAGGCAGGCTATAAGCCGGGAGGTGATCTCATGGGAGTACAGTTACTTGAAATAGCCATCACATTCAATATTGAGCATGAGCTAAGTTATCAAAACGCGTATATTCACCACGGAATGTCAGTTCAACCTTGCCTATCGGGCCATTACGCTGCTTGCCGATGATAATTTCCGCCTTACCCTTATCAGGTGAATCGGGGTTATATACTTCATCACGATAGATAAACAGGATCAGATCAGCATCCTGTTCGATAGCGCCGGATTCGCGCAGGTCGGACATCATCGGCCGTTTGTTAGGCCGTTGCTCCAAGCTACGGTTAAGTTGCGACAGCGCCATAACGGGTACTTGTAACTCTTTGGCTAGCCCTTTCAGAGAACGTGAAATTTCGGAAATTTCGGTAGCGCGATTTTCACTTGCCTTGCTGGAAGGAGAGGACATCAATTGCAAGTAATCGATGATAATCAACCCTAGGCCATTATTTTGGCGATGTAACCTGCGTGCGCGCGAGCGGAGTTCGAGTGAATTTAGCGCGGCGGTTTCGTCGATGAAAATGGCTGCATCATTCAAACGTCCTAGCGCATGGGTCAGACGCGGCCAGTCATCTTCCTGCAAACGCCCAGTGCGCAAATCATGCTGATTGAGCTTGCCTACTGAACCGATCATACGCATGGCCAATTGGATACCGCCCATTTCCATGCTAAAGATGGCCACTGGCTTACAGCCTTCCAGCGCTACATGCTCGGCGATGTTAATGGCAAAGGCAGTTTTACCCATGCTCGGACGCCCGGCAACAATGATCAGTTCGCCGGGCTGAAGGCCGGAAGTCATACTGTCCAAATCGGTAAATCCGCTCGCCACGCCGGTTACATCGCTGGCGTTATCGCGACCGTAAAGTGTCTCAATACGCTCCACTACCTTCGTAAGTAACGGCGGGAGGGGGGTAAAGCCCTGGCGGCCGCGCTCACCAGCCTCAGCGATTTCAAACACACGGCTTTCCGCCTCATCCAGCAACTGATCGGCATCGCGGCCGGCCGGGTTATAGGCGCTGGTAGCAATTTCGCTGCCAACCTCGGCCAGTTTGCGCATGACAGCGCGCTCGCGCACGATTTCAGCATAGCGTCGGATATTGGCTGCAGATGGTACGTTTTGTGCCAAGGAGCCGAGATAAGCCAATCCACCGGCTTTGTCGAGTTCAGCATTACTTTCCAGCGATTCCGCGACAGTGATAACATCCACCGGTTTGGCATGCTCGTTTAAGCGCGCGATATGCCGATAAATCAGGCGATGCTCAAAGCGGTAAAAATCTTGTTCACAAATCAGGTCGGTAATTTTGTCCCACGCGGTGGAGTCCAAAAAGATGCCGCCCAATACCGATTGCTCGGCTTCCACCGAATGAGGCGGAAGTTTTAGCGCCTCAAGCTGAGGATCTGTGGGAGTAGGGTAATGATTCTGCATGGTGCCGAGTTATTGATCAAGAGCTAGCTGTGGCATTCTATCACTGAGAAAATTGTTGCCGACAGAAATAAAATAGAGCTGTTGCCAGCTCTATTTTATTTACAAAAATGCGTATAAGACTACGACTTATGCTCGCCCAGTACTGAGACTGTGATATTGGCTATCACGTCGGTGTGCAATGCGATGTTGACTGGATAATCGCCAACTTGCTTTATATGTCCCGCCGACATGCGCACTTGAGTTTTTTCCACGGTAAAACCTTGCAGCGCCAGCGCCGCAACGATGTCGGCATTGGTCACGGAACCAAACAACTTGCCGTCAACGCCAGCCTTTTGAACGATTTGCACAGTTAGTCCGCTGTATTTCTCAGCGCGTGCCTGGGCTTCCGCCACCTTGGCTTGTTCTGCGGCTTCCAGTTCAAGGCGACGAACTGCAAATTCCGCCTTGTTACCCTCAGTCGCACGCTTGGCCTTGCCTTGCGGAATCAGAAAATTACGCGCATAGCCATTTTTAACATTGACTACGTCGCCCAATTGGCCAAGGTTTACCATTTTTTCCATAAGTATCACTTGCATGCTCTACTCCTTAATGCAAATCTGTGTAAGGCAGCAACGCCAAAAATCGTGCACGCTTGATTGCAACGCCCAATTGGCGCTGGAAGCGCGATTTAGTGCCAGTAATACGTGCCGGGATGACTTTGCCATTCTCGGCAATAAATTCCTTGAGAATGTTCAAATCCTTGTAATCCACTTCTGCGATCTTGTCTGCAGTGAAGCGGCAAAATTTACGGCGTTTGAACAATTGACGCGAAGAGTTACTCTTCTTGTCATCTTTTTTCTTAAAAACACGAGCCATGCTGTGCTCCTCATTCTAATGTAATGTTATCAATGTGCAGCACAAGTTGTGTGATGCGTAAACTGCGCTGTGCCAAAAATCCTTCTGCTTTTACCCGTTGTCCAAGTTGCAAACTGTTAGCTTGCTGAGCTGCGGCACCAAGTGCCAAGGCCGGGATGTCGCACTGTACCTGACGCGCTATGCCAGCCTCTAGTTGCGTTGAAACATGACGGATTTTTAATACGATTCGTGCTACGCCCGCCGGGGTATATCGCAAACTATCCAGTTCAACGAGTTCTCCGTCAACGGAGAGCCGGTTGCAAGCTACATTCAATCAATCAACCGTAACAACTTCAGCTGGCACGACTCCTTCAACCTGAGGAGACTGTCCTGTGCCTGCCGCAGGGGAGGTCATCGAACGCGATTTCTCCTCTCTCATCATCGCTGAAGGAATTGTTACCGCAGCTTTGGTTTTGATAGTCAAGTGGCGTAGCACAGCATCGTTAAACTTGAATGCATGTTCCATCTCGTCCAGAACTTCCTGGCTGCATTCAATATTCATCAGCACATAATGCGCTTTGTGGATTTTTTGGATCGGGTAAGCCAATTGACGGCGGCCCCAGTCTTCCAAGCGATGGATCAAGCCATCTTTGGCCGTCACCAGAGCACGGTAGCGCTCAATCATAGCGGGCACCTGCTCGCTCTGGTCGGGATGCACGATAAATATTATCTCATAATGTCGCATTGATTCTCCTTTTGGATATAAAGCCCCCCGTCATGCGTAACGGTGGAGCAAGGGTTTGAGGGAGCGTAATTATAGCGAAAAATCCAGTCAGGTCAAGCAAAAGCCTTGTTAACAATCTTGCTGCACCTATCTTAAATTCCTTCAGGAAATGCATTATTTGCCTGTTTGAGATGAAGGAATGGATCAGTGGAGTTAAATCCATGTTGCGCAATCTGGCAGACTATCGAAAAGGGTGATGCATGATAAATTAAAGAATTTCAGGGATGACTACTATATCCGTGTAAAAAAACGACCATTCATTTCTTCCAGCCCCAGAGTTTGAAGCATTTCTTTCAGTCGTTCAGTCGGTCGGTTGCATGGCAAGTTTTTGAAATTCGCGATAATAAGTTCATTTTTCATCGAATGCTCCCAACCCACCAGCTCAGTCACTGTAACCTGGTAGCCGTGAGCTTCCAATTGCAAACAGCGCAGCACGTTGGTAATGTGGCTGCCAAATTCACGAGTGTGGATGGGATGACGCCATAGTTCAGTCAAAATATTTTTCGCCAGATCTTTCCCTTTATTTTTTCTAAGAACCGCCGCCACTTCGGCTTGGCAGCATGGCACCAAGACGATAAATGGGACATTTTTTTTCAACGCAAAGCGTATGGCATCGTCAGTAGCGGTATTGCACGCATGGAGCGCTGTAACCACATCCACCTTGGCGGGCAAAGCCTTTGACTCAATAGACTGTTCTACCGATAGATTGAGAAATGACATACCTTGAAAATTTAGCCGTGTCGCCAACTCCTGCGAGTGTTTGACCAAATCATCACGTGTTTCTATGCCGTAAATATGCGATGCATCGTTCAACGTCTTGAAAAACAGGTCGTAAAGGATGAATCCCAGATACGATTTGCCTGCCCCATGATCCACCAGTTGAATGTTGTGGTGACTTTGCTTGATTTCTTTTAGCAACGGCTCGATGAATTGATAGAGGTGATAGACCTGCTTGAGCTTGCGTCGGGAATCTTGATTCATCTTCCCATCACGAGTGAGAATATGCAGCTCTTTAAGTAGATCGATTGATTGGCCGGGTTTTATTTCATGCATACCGATCCTAAATAGATCCTGCCAAGAATATATTTCATCTCCCTTCCTTTATTTCGATTTGTATGACCACTTATTACCCACCTTTTGGGCAGATGCCAGCCAATTTTTAATTTTTTCGGGTGTCATGGGTTTTCTGAAGTAATAGCCTTGCATTTCATCGCATTTCTGATGTTGCAGGAAAGATAGCTGTTCGATAGTTTTCACTCCCACAGCAATCACTTTTAATTTAAG
>CAIRGS010000292.1 GCA_903878125.1 uncultured Nitrosomonadales bacterium
TACTGAACAAGTCCGTTCGCGTTGAGCTTGTCGAAACGTACTCCTTGTGAATCAATAAGTTGCTATTGGCTTCGACAGGCTCAGCCCGAACGGAGGGACTTGTTCAGCGTAGCCTTAATGAGGGAGCTATTGAGACAAGAGCATGTCCTGCGGCAGAATACCTGCTAAGTGTCGTTCATGCTTAATTCAATTAAAACATAAACAGGCCAAGCGCGACACCGACCCCCATCGCCATAAAACCTGCGGCAACATGCTTTGCCAAGGTCATACCACCGAGAAAAACCACCAGCCCAAATTTGAATATCATATTGGACAGGAAAGCGATGGCGATGGCTGTTACTGCCTGAATATCGTTCAGTTTATCCAAATCAAATAAACGCAGGCTGGAGAGTGTAATGGCATCCACGTCGGTGAGTCCGGAGATCAAGGCGACCACATACAGGCCGCCGCTACCGGCAATATCCGAAAGCCAGGACGAAAAAAACAGTACTACAGCATAAATTAGACCGAAGCTAAGAGCGGCAGGGATCTCGGTCGGGTTGGAAGTTTTTGGTAAGGGTAAATCTGAAGAGGCATGAAGTTTGCTCCAGTTGAGAAGGGTAACGGCCAGTCCAAACAGGAGGCCGAGTCCCATTACTGGTAATAGTCTGGCGAGTAAGTTGGGCGATACTATTGCACTTACCACTGTCAAGCGCATTAGAACGACTAGGCTGGAAAGCAGAATGACCACAGCTGAGAGGCGCGCCATGTCTTCACTGGTTTTTCCGTAGCGCGCGTAAACCAACGTGGTTGCGGTGCTGGATACCAGTCCGCCGAGCAAGCCAAGAAGTGGTGCGCCATAGCGCTGGCCCGTCCAGTGCAGAGCGACATAACCAGCCAGGCTTAGTCCGGAAATCAGCACTACCATCATCCATATCTGATGCGGATTGAATGCGTCATAAGGGCCATAGTTCTGATCCGGCAGAATCGGCAGGATCACGAAGGTCAGCACCAAAAATTGCAGGATGGAAACCAGGTCACGCCGGGTCAAACGTTTCGTCATGCCGCGTAGTTCTGGTTTGAAGTAGAGCAAGGTAGTGGTGACTATGGCCAGCATGACGGCCAATGATATTTTCTCATACCAAATTAGTGCGCCGAGCGCATAACACAGCAGCAAAGCGGCAACCGTGGTGGTGCCCGGATCGTTTTCTTCGGTGGGGCTGGTGAAATAGGCTGCTATGATCATAACGCCCACGATGCAGAAACCTGCAACCAGCAGCCAAGGGGAGCCAATTTTGCTGGAGAGCATGGCGGTGAGCGTGCCCATTAGCGCAACCAGCGCAAAGGTTCTCAGTCCGGCTTTGGACGACGGTCTGCGCTCACGTTCCAGGCCGATCAGCAGGCCGATCGCGAGGCTAGCGAGGAACTGTGGCAGGAATTCAACGCCATTGTTTTGCCAGATTTGATGATCCATCGCTTGGCCGCCTTGAAATAAGTTAAACGAAGATAATGTAAAAAAATTGGACTATATTTTTTGTTTGCCTTGGTGTTCCTTACGGCTTCATATATCTGATTTTTGCCAGTGCCGGACGATGAGTTGCAAATTGACACTGCCATTGTATTCGTTGATAGCCAGATTGAAAACTGCACGAATGCAGGCTGGCATGGGGTCGACACAAAAAAAGTGAATGGCATCATATGCTGTGCTTGCTGTAGAGAGTTTCAGTTTGAGATGTTTCTCACCAACTACGCGCTGGCTTTTTATGGTGAACTCGCCTTCAAATAATGGCTGCGGGAAACCTTGTCCCCAAACCTGTTGTTCAAGGCTGCGCGCAATGCTTAATGTGAATTCGGAGGGTGCGAGTAGACCATCTGTTTCAATTACCCTGGTCAGATCGGCCGGGGAGAGCAGGCTTTGTGCTACGGCTTCAAAGGCGACCTTGAATTCATCAAAATGCTCCTCGCGCAAACTAAGGCCAGCCGCCATGGCATGACCGCCGAATTTTTGTAACAGATGCGGATGGCGTTTAGATACAAGATCAAGCGCGTCGCGCAGATGCAGGGTGTGGATACTGCGGCCAGAGCCTTTTATTTCACCATTTAGGGATCGTGCGAAAGCGATGACGGGACGATGGTAGCGGTCTTTCAGACGCGAGGCGAGAATGCCGATAACGCCCTGGTGCCAAGTTTCGTCGAACAGCGCAAGGCTGTAGCTGTCAGTCGGAGTAATGTGTTCCAGCGTGGCCAGCGCCGCTTGCTGCATGTCAGCTTCAATGTTGCGCCGTGTATGGTTTAGTGTATCAAGTTGTGCCGCAATTTTGGCGGCTTCAGTGACATCATCGCTAATCAAACATGTGATACCCAGGCTCATATCTTCCAGCCGTCCAGCTGCATTCAGCCGCGGTCCCACAACAAAGCCCAATTCATAACTGGAAACTTGTGCATAATTTTTACTGGCCACCTGCAACAGTGCGTTGATGCCGCAACAAGCGCGCATCGAGCGGATTCGCTGCAGTCCTTGTTGTACCAGAATACGATTGTTTTCATCCAGCTTTACAACATCTGCAACTGTTCCCAAGGCAACCAGATCGAGTAGATTGCCAAGATTGGGTTCCGCTTGCTCTGTATATGCGCCGCGA
The DNA here is from genome assembly GCA_903878125.1 of uncultured Nitrosomonadales bacterium. Lineage (GTDB taxonomy): Bacteria > Pseudomonadota > Gammaproteobacteria > Burkholderiales > Gallionellaceae > Nitrotoga. Next base: position 2,619 of record CAIRGS010000292.1, read on the forward strand.
GCCCGTAGTTCGGCGCGTAACGCGAGTAGCACATAGAACATAACGCCAACCCCCGCCAGGTTTTTGCTGGGAAAATCACAGCCCGGTTGGTTTGGATTGACTATGCAAAGTGCGTCCGGCAAAGTATCGCCAGGCAGATGGTGGTCGGTGATTAACACCTGCATGCCCAATCGATTGGCCTCGGCCACGCCTTCCACGCTGGCGATGCCGTTATCCACGGTGATCAATATGTCGGGTGCGGATTGTGCCGCCAGGCGCACGATCTCGGGCGTCAAACCATAACCATATTCGAATCGGTTAGGCACGATAAAATCCACTTGCATACCCAACATACGCAAACCGCGCAACCCTACAGCACAGGCGGTCGCGCCGTCTGCATCATAATCCGCCACGATCAGCAGCTTGCGTTGTGCGGCAATGGCATCAGCCAATAAGCACGCCATTTTTTGTGCGTTTTTTAGTTTTGTGAAGGGCAACAGATATTGCAGGCCGGTATCCAACTGCGTCACATTACAAATGCCGCGCGCCGCGTAAACACGTGCTAAAAGTGGTGCGATGCCAGTGTCGATAAGCTGTTGTGCAATATCAGTTGGGTAGGAACGTTGGCTTATTTGTATCATGAAGCTTAGTGGTGTGTGGTTGAGTAAGATAAGTTTAGCAGAGACAGGATGCATTCCCATCTTGTGGAAAGAGGGGAGAGGCAATATAGTCGAATTGGTTGGCAGGGGAAATTTTTTCTTTGCGCACTTGACTATGGAAAATTTAACCCGATTTTGAATTACTGCAAGGACAATTTTAAAAGTCCTGAATCTATTTTTCCGGCGCAGCACTTTAATTTTAATGAGTTGGACGCACTAAGGATATATATGATGCGAACCATGAGAAAACCTGTACTCACAGTCGTTCTATTGATTGTCTTGCTTGCATTAGATGGTTGTGAAAAAAAACCACAGCCGGCACCACCTCCGGTGACTACCAGTCGCGCTGTAGGCACTGCATCGACAGTTATTGCGCTCCCGAATTTTACTGTTCTGGTCAAGAAAGAAGGACCAGCAGTTGTAAATATAAGCACTACACAGAAAATTCGCAGGGAGCATATTCCATTTCCGACATTTCCCGGCACCAAGCAAGATGATCCACTCTATGGGTTCTTTCGCCGGTTTGCGCCAAGCGAGATGCTTCCGCATGAATTTCGCAGCCAGTCGCTTGGTTCAGGTTTCATCGTTAGCCAGGACGGCTATATTCTTACCAATGCTCATGTCGTCGAAAATGCGGACGAAGTGACGGTGCGACTGACTGACAAACGAGAGTTCAAGGCAAAGGTAATCGGTGCGGATAAACGCAGTGATATTGCACTATTGAAAATTTCAGCCAAGGATCTTCCTGTCGTTAGTATTGGTGATACCTCAAAGCTTGAGGTTGGCGAATGGGTCGTTGCGATTGGATCGCCATTCGGTTTCACCAATTCTGTTTCTCAGGGTATCGTAAGTGCCATGGGACGCAGCCTGCCCGGCGAGAATACCACTCCATTTATTCAGACTGACGTTCCAATCAACCCAGGAAATTCCGGGGGACCATTGTTTAATTTGAATGGTGAGGTCATCGGTATCAATTCACAGATATATAGCCGTAGCGGAGGCTATATGGGTTTGTCATTTGCAATCCCGATCGATCTCGCAATAAAGGTCAAGAATGAGCTATTGAAGCATGGCTCGGTCAAACGTGGTTGGCTTGGCGTAACCATTCAGGACGTAAGCGCTGAACATGCCAGATCATTTGGCCTGACAAAGGCTGGCGGTGCGCTGATTACAACGGTAGGAAAGGATACACCGGCAGCCCGGGCCAACCTTGAAATCGGGGATATTATTCTAAAGTTTAATGGTAAAGAGCTGACGGATGCAGGTGATTTGGCTCGCATAGTTGGCGACGCCGCGCCTGGAGCAATTGCACGACTTAGCATTTGGCGTCGCGGGGCAGCAAAGGAAGTGGTAGCCACCCTCGGAGACGCAGATACTGACCTCAAAACGCCCAAGTCAAAACCAATGGATAAGGGAATGGCACCTGACAGAATTGGCTTGACTATGCATGAGCTGAGTCCTGATAAGCAGCAGATGCTGCACACAGAAGGCTATGTAGTGGTTGATGCAGTTGATGGTATTGCAGCAGAGTCAGGCATCCATCCGGGAGACATTATTATCGCAATCAATACCCAACGCATCTCCAGCATTAAGCAGTTCCGTACTGTGATGGCTGAAGTTGGCATGCGTGCCGCTTTGCTCGTGCAGCGTGAGGGCAATATGATATTTATTCCATTGATTAGTAAATAATAAGAGGAACTTGTTCAGCATTTGCCTTAACTGAATCGTTTTAAGCGGTAAACCGCTCTGATGTGGGCCGTCAAATTCAAACTGCGTATTCGACTGAAATAGACGGCCACGGAAAAATAGAAGCAAATTGGTTTATGCAAGGCTCACTTGAAAATAACCGCTCAATTGGAAATAAACAAAGACCCTTCAACTACCCCTAGTTTTGTTTCGGTATCTGACAATCCTTCTACGGTGCCAGATCCGGTTGCTCCCGCGAAAAGACCCGTTCCCCCAGTAATCTGGAGAATGAAATTCTTATACTTGTAGATTAGTGGAGTATCGGTCGGAACAAAAGAGACAGAATAATGAGCCAAGATATTGTTGCCAATACCAGCAGTAAGCGTCAAATTTCCTTCAGCCGTAAAATGAGTAAGATCCAACGGAATAATGCAATCATCGGCTATCAGAGAAATCACACCTAAACGTGTACTTTTTTCATGCATAGTCATCTTGCCAGTCCCTATCCCTGTAATATTGCCACCAAAATAAGAAGGAGCACACTCAGGTTTACCAGCTATATTTTCGTACGTACCCAAGACAAACTTTATAGTTGTCAATTTAGAATCACTGTCAGCAAGTGCACTTAGGGGAGAAATAAATGCAGCCAATAGCAGTGCAACTGCCTGTAGTTTAAGAAACTTTTTGATAGTCATGGATATTCCTTTAATTTATAGTTAGTTAATAGGCTTTCGAATAGCTTGAGATGAATCCTGTGTTTCAATCGGAGGATCATTGATTAAAGATTAGGTTTTCATGATAGGGAATTATTTCATATGGCGGTGATCCTTCACTAGGTTGAGGATTGGACGAACCATCTGTGAATGTAACGAGTTTATGAAGAAGATCCAGCATCAACATGCTATTGCCTTCCATGTCTTCAATTTCTCGTCAAAGGAAGTTGCAGCATTCGCTGGGCTCGTTGAAGGCAGGCAAATGTATTTGATATTTGAAGAGTTTCGAAGACATGGTTGAATATGCCTCATGTATAGTTTCTCTGCCTTGACTCCGTTAAAACACACCCTGTGGATGTGCGTATGATTGTTGAAAAAACTTGCAAAATCATTAAATATGATTGAGTCATTGTCTATATCAGAATCAAGACTTCCCTCGCGCGTGCACGACTTCAGGACGTCCCAGAGTGCAATTCTTGCCGCGACAATTGATGATGTTCTGGCTTCATAGGAATTGACGGCGTTGATGCCAAGAATTTCGCTAATGATCTTCCAGAATGCATTTCGTGGATGTGCGTAATATTGTTGTGCATGTAAGGAGGCCTTGCCTGGCATCGTGCCAAGGATAAGGATGCTTGAATTGTTACTTTCGATTGGCGGGAAACTATGAATTTGCATTATTGGAGCATCACGTTTTATTCACTCTAATATTATTAATATAATATTAGAGTATCTAAGGCTACGCTGAACAAGTCCCTCCGTTCGGGCTGAGCCTGTCGAAGCCAATAGCAACTTATTGATTCACAAGGAGTACGTTTCGACAAGCTCA
>CAIRGS010000293.1 GCA_903878125.1 uncultured Nitrosomonadales bacterium
CGTCGCCCCCGGCTGATTGGGAAAACGCTGCGCAATTTCGTCGCCACGCCCCAATTGGAACAACACCGCCGCCGCCATGCGCCACGGCTCGCGCGCGGCATGGTCACCGCCCGGCATGGCGAGTGGAGCCAAATGCCCCAGACGCTGGAAATCCGCTCCCTCCACGCGCAACAGTTCACCGCCCCACGGCGTGTTATCAGTGCCCAGCCCCACGCCATCCAGAGCCAATCCCAGCACGGGCTGGTTGACACCATGTTCAGCACAAAGGGCGGCGATGTGCGCATGGTGATGTTGCACCGCCACTATCGGTAATCCGCGCTGCGCGGCGTAGGATTGCGCAAATTGTGTACTGTAAAAATCGGGGTGCAGATCGTGCGCCACGACTTCCGGTTGCACATCAAGGCTCGCACACAAATCCGTTACGCTTTGCTCCAGCATCAGCCTCGCTTCGGCACTATCCAGATCGCCGATAAGCTGCGAGACATAAGCCTCGTTGCCGCGAGTAACGCAAACAGTATTTTTCAGCCACGCGCCGCAGGCCAATATCGATGGGCCGGAAACTGTTGATTCAGCCAGATTATGTTTGAAGTCCGTTCGCCTTGAGCCTGTCGAAAGGTGAATGGGCTTCGACAAGCTCAGCCCGAACGGGATTAATATTTCACCATGCCGGATCAATGGCAGAACGATGGGTTTATTCAAGCAGGACATTCGGTTCTGCGGAGCGCTGTAAAGCGACGACTGCATTGCGGCAGCCCTGTGCTATCCAGTCCAGCCATTCCGTCATTCCCTCGCCACTGCTGGCGGAAATGCGGATCACTTTCAATTTTGGATTAATGCGGCGCGCATAATCAACAGCGAGCTCGGCATCGAATTCCAGATACGGTAACAAATCGCATTTGTTCAACAACATCAAATCGGCGGCGCGGAACATATCGGGGTATTTGAGCGGCTTGTCTTCGCCTTCAGTCACCGAGAGGATTACGACCTTGTGCGCCTCGCCCAGATCAAAACTGGCCGGACAAACCAGATTGCCGACGTTCTCGATCAGCAGCAGGCTGTCGTCCTGCATGTGCAGTTGCTGCATGGCTTGACCGACCATATACGCATCCAGATGGCAGCCCTTGCCGGTGTTGATTTGCAGGGCTGGTGCACCGGCGGCGCGGATGCGTGCTGCATCGTTGTCGGTTTGCTGGTCGCCTTCGATCACCGCAATTGGCAGCGTGCCATGCAGGGCTGCAATGGTTTTTACCAGCAAGGTAGTCTTGCCTGAACCGGGACTGGAGACCAGATTGAGTGCAAAAATGCCATGCGTCGAAAAGGTGTCACGGTTCTCGGCGGCGTAATCATTATTTTTTGCGAGGATGTCGCGCTCGATCTTGATCATTCTGGACTGGCTGATGCCCGGCGCATGCGTGCCTGCCGCGCCTGCGCCAAAATCCAGCACTCCATTCAACACAGCATCCAACACACCATGTTGATGCGTGTGAGGATGTGCGAGTGCTGCACCCACCTCATGTATCCGATAGCGCATAACCTCACCTGATTTGCGCGGCTGTTTAAGCGCATGGCCTGCGATGAGCGTCTGACCAATTCCACATCCGCACGTTGTACACATATATAAACCTTTCCAAAGACTTATAAAATAATCCTGCTATTCAACTTCAAGTTCTTTGACCCGCATCTCGTCGCCACCGATTACGTGAATCTCATAGCTCCCGCACTTTGGACAAGCTTCGTAAAGCGCAGCAATCGGCATTTCAATCGAGCATTTCGCACAACGCCCCTGCCCCGCTGTCTCGGTGATTTCCAGCCGCGCCTGATGGGCAATGCTGTCGCGCATCACTACATCGAAGCAAAAACGTAGAGATTCCTGTTCCACACAAGCCAGTTGACCGATCTCCAGCCACACCGTCTTGACCCGCGTGACTCCTTGCTTGCGCGCTGTATCCTCAATGATTTGCAGCACGCTTTCGGCCAGCGACATTTCATGCATGATTTGTTGATACGGACAGATCATGTTTGAAGTCCGTTCGCCTTGAGCCTGTCGAAAGGTGAATAGGCTTCGACAAGCTCAGCCCGAACGGAGTTGATATTTCACCGTGCCGGATTAATAGATGATCCGGTTCCATGATTGGCTCCATGATCAATTCACGCAACCGAATCTCCTTTGTCCTCGAAGCGCCGTCGCCAGCGTTGCAGACTTGCATCCCTACACAGCTCACGAACCAATCTTGTTGCCGCATTCAGATTGGCTGCAGCTTGTTCGGTCAGTGGATCGCCCAGCGCGAAATCGTAGCCGCGTATGCGCAACAAAAAAGCCGGTGGTGCATCCTTCCCGTACACTTGTCGATAGGCGTATAACAAGGCTGTCGGGCTCATCGCATGGCTGGTATAGCTGCCATCTTTTTCGGCTGAGATTTCGGAAAAATCATAAGGCTCCGCGCAGGACATATCGGCATCAATGAACAACACCCGGTCACAATCAGCCAGGTCGGTGACATGCTCGACTTGCAGTTGCATGTCGTTCTGACACTCGACACCGGCGAGATGCAATTGCGCAATGCAGCCGATCAACTCCGGGCCGAGAGCATCGTCTCCGCGCCCGGGATTGCCGTATCCGAACAGCAGCAGCTTTACCATATTACTCAGACCGCTCGTTCGATCACGCCATTACTGCCCTTGACCAGCCGATCAAGCAGCGCACCGTCAGCATCAAGCAACTCCACCTGCAACGGCATCTTGCCCAGGGCATGAGTGGCGCAGGACAGACAGGGATCGTAGGCGCGCACCGCGACTTCCAGATGATTAAGCAAGCCTTCGGTGATCTCGTGACCTTCAAGGTATTCATTGGCGACCGAGCGCACCGATTCGTTCATCGCCTGATTGTTGCTGGTAGTCGAGACGATCAGATTGGCCTTGACAATCAGCCCCTGCTCATCGATCTGATAATGATGGAACAATGTCCCGCGCGGCGCTTCGATCACGCCGACCCCGATACTGCGCTTTTCGCCCAAATCTGCGACCAAGTCGGTGCCGGTGATTTCCGGATCATGCAGCAACGCCTCAATCGATTCAGCGCAATGCAGAATTTCGATCATGCGCGCCCAATGATAGGCCAGTGTGTCTTGCACGAATCCGCCGTGGCCGAATTCCCTGAAGTGCTTGCGCGCGGCTTCCGCCAAAGGCGTTGAAATGGAATCGCAGTTGTTCACGCGCGCCAGTGGACCAACACGATACCAACCTTGCTCCTTGCCCAACTCGACCAAATACGGGAACTTCATATAGCTCCACGGCCGCACTTCTTCGCGCAGGATGTTCTGAAAGCCTCGATAGTCGAACTGGTCGAAAGTCATCGCACCCGTCGCCGAACGTGCGCGCAATCCGCCGTGATACAACTCCAGCTCCCCGCCGCCCCCGACCATGCTCAGGAAGTTGCTGCGAATAGTGGCAAAGCGGTAATGCTCGGGATGCGCGGTATGAATCTGTTCATTCAGTGCCAGTGCATCCTGGCTCCAGGCCAGTATGTTTTTGATATCGACCAGCAAGGCATCGCGCTCGGCAACGGTGAGCGGCTTGTTCATGCCGCCCGGCACGGTGGCGGTGCCGTGGATGCGCTTGCCGCTGATCGCCGCGATGATCTGTTGCCCGTACTTGCGAAGTTTCACGCCTTTCAGCGCGAGATCGGGATATTTTTCCAGCACACCGACGATGTTGCGCTGCGCCGGGTCACTGCCGAAGCCGAACAGCAAGTCGGGGGAAGACAAATGAAAAAAATGCAGTGCATGCGATTGCAAGGTCTGACCGAAATGCAAGAGGCGGCGTAGCTTCTCGGCCGTGGGCGTGAGCCGCTCCACGCCAACCAACTGATCCACGGCCTTGGCCGCCGCCAGTTGATGACTGACCGGGCAGATCCCGCATAGACGCTGAACGATGAATGGCACTTCCCAGTAGGGACGCCCCTGGATGAATTTTTCGAAACCGCGAAACTCGACGATGTGGAAACGTGCCTCATGAATATGGTTATCCCCATCGAGCAGCAGCGTGATCTTGCCATGCCCCTCAACGCGGGAAACAGGGTCAATGGCAATACGCCTGAGATTGGGCGGGCTGCCAATGTCGAATTGGGGTTCGGCGTCCTGTTCCATAGCTGGTTACCGTTAATCGTAATGCAGCAGGTTATGGGGGAGTGAAGGCTCTTTGCCCGCTAGCAAATCACCCAGTATTTTGAGAAACGCATCGGCCGACGGCGGACAGCCAGGCAGGTAGTAATCGACTCGTACTACCTCATGGATAGGATGCACTTTGTCGAGTAACAGCGGCAGCTCCACATCATTCGGGATCTGCGGATTTTCCACGCCCGCTCCATTTATATAAACCTCTTCCAGACATTCGTGCAAACTGAAATGGTTTCGCATGGCGGGCACTCCGCCATTGATGGCGCACGCTCCGACCGCGATGAGTATCTTGCAGTTATCGCGAAATTCGCGCAGCACATGCACATTATCCGCATTGCATACCCCGCCCTCGATCAGGCCGATATCGCAAGGGCCGCAATGCTTGATGTCGGTAAGCGGCGAGCGATTGAACTCGACATGTTCCAGCAAGGCGACCAATCGTTCATCCATATCAAGGAAGGACATATGGCAGCCAAAGCAACCTGCCAGCGAGGTGGTGGCGATTCTGATTTTACTCATCGGAATGCCTCACTTTAGTCAGGATGATTTTTTCCAAACCAATTTCGCCGACTTGGTGCAGGTCAAAGGTGCGCCGTCCGATCGGCACTTCATAACCGTGTTCCTTGATCAGGATCGCACCTACCGGACAAATGTGCGCTGCCATGTCACTGGTTTCAAGATCGCTATCCACCAGTTTGCCGCTCGCCGAGTTCACAATCAGATGCGCATTGATTCCGCGCCCTGCAATCGCGAACACGTTCTTGCCATCCACTTCTCGGCTGGCGCGCACGCACAGCTCGCACAGTATGCAACGGTCGCGGTCCAGCATGATGGTCGGATGCGAGCCATCCACTTCACGGCGCTGGAGAAACTGCGGAAAATGCCCGTCCAGCATACCCAGGTGATAGGCCATTGCCTGCAGCGTGCAGTCGCCACATTTTTCGCAGGATGGGCAGATATGATTGCCTTCGATGAACAACATTTGCGTGATGGTTTTGCGCACCTCGTTCAGCGCCGGCGTGTTGTTGCTGATCTGCTGTCCGGCCAAGGCAGGCATGGTGCAGGCCGATACGCTCCTGCTGTCGGCATCGACTGGAAATTTTGCTTGCATCCGGCGATCCGAGGTGTGGGACGACGCACTTCTGCTGGCGATATCGACTACGCAAAGCTTGCAACTGCCATGCGGCGTGAGCCCCGGCTTGTGGCACAAATGCGGGATATAGACACCAGCTGCCAGTGCTGCATCCATGATGGTCTGTCCCGCCAGAAACGGGATCTCCTGCCCGTCTATCGTGATGGTATTTTGAGTGATGGGATTTTGTGTTGTGTCCGCGCTCATGTTGCCACTCTCATTCAATGTGAGCTGCCGCATCATCGCGACGGCTGATCTGGCGCGCTTCCTCAAGTGCTGCGTCCAGATCGAAATGCGGCTCAAAATCGTGATGCACCAAGCGTTGCTCGAACGCCTGCGGGAAACGCTGCAAACCATCCAGAATGGGATTCGCTGCGGTCTGCCCCAGTCCGCAATGCGAGCGGCATTTGACCAGCGTGGCGATGTGCTGCATTTCATCCAGATCATATCGCGTGCCGTGTCCGCCGGCGATTTTGCCTAATCCATTTTTTAGTAGCACAGTACCGACCCGACACGGGGTGCAAAAGCCGCAACTCTCATGAGCGAAAAAGTGCGCAAAATTAACTATGACCGCCAGCATATCTCGCGTCTGACTAAATACCATCAGCGAACCACCGGTGGACAAATCATCAAAGCCAAGTCTGCGATCGAATTCCGCGCTGTTAATCAATGTCCCGGAAGGTCCGCCGACTTGTACCGCCTGGGCATCTTTAGCCCCGCAGTCTTCCAGCACCTGCCGGATAGTGACACCAAACGGATATTCATAAATTCCCGGTGCAGCACAATCGCCACTGATGCTCAAAATCTTGCTGCCAGCCGATTTCTCTGTTCCCACTGCCCTGAACCAGGCACTACCGCGCAGCACAATATGAGCGGCCGCGATAAACGTCTCGACATTGTTGACGACGGTAGGTTGGCCGAGATAGCCATGTGTCACCGGGAATGGTGGACGAACCCGAGGAATACCGCGTTTGCCTTCCAGTGATTCAATCAGCGCCGATTCTTCACCGCAGATGTAAGCCCCAGCGCCCACCACGATGTCGATGTCGAAACTAAATCCAGGTTGGCCGAGGATGTCGACACCCAGCAAAGCCAGTTCGCGGCGGCGCGCCAATACGGATTGCAGATGCGGCAGCAGGTATCGGTACTCGCCGCGCAGATAGAGATAGCCCTGTTTCGCACCGACCGCAAAGGCACACACCGTCATGCCCTCGAACAAACTATCTACATGGCTGTGCAACAGCACACGATCCTTGAATGTGCCGGGCTCGCCTTCATCGGCATTGCATACCACGTAGTGCGCGTCACCCTGCGCTTCGCGGCAGAACTGCCACTTCATGCCGGTACTGAATCCCGCACCACCCCGGCCGCGCAAACCCGATTGGATGATTTCGCTCAATGTGTCTGCAACGTCCAGCTCAAGCATCTTGCGAAGACCAATTCCCACTGTAAAGTCATCTTTGAGCAACAGACCGCTGACACGAATGTTGTCGTCAACCTGAAACCACTCGGCTGGCCAATCCTCCAGCGGCGCCTCTGCCTCAACCAGAGCGGCGATACGGTCTATCTTGATGGCATCCAGACTGGTGATCGGCCTGCCGTTAACCAGCAATGCCGCGCCATGGTCACACATGCCGATGCAGGAAGTCTGGTCCATGCTGACCAGCCCATCGCCGCGCGTGTTGCCGGCAACGATGTCCAGTCGCCGACCGAGCATAGCCATCAGATCCACGCCCCCGGCCATATAGCCGCAACTGGTGCAGTTGCTGAACAGAATGTCGTATCGTCCGCGCGGGGTTTTGTGAAAGAAGGAATAAAAATCGACCACCGCATCCACCTGGCTAAGCGGCAGATCGAGATGTGCGGCAACTTCGCGAACCGCTTCATCGGAGATATGCAAAAATTGTTGTTGCAATGCATGCAGCACGTGCAACAAGTGGGGCGATGCCGCATAGGCTTCAGCGATAGCCGAGCGAAGCACACCGATCGTGTTCGCAGTGTTCGAATCCGTGACCGAAACATTCCTCAAGATGGCACCCCGTTCATTGCTCTACCGTTTGGAGAGTACTCTCAGCTTACGCATATGGTCAATTGATACTCACCTCACTATCTTGCTTGACGATCTCACTTCAATAAGAATAATTTGAAATATACTTGCCGTAGTCAATTGTAAGTAGCTGCCACCATGCCACAAATCACGCTATATCTGGACGATTCCACTCAGGCATTGGTGGAGCGGGCCGCGAAGGCCAATGGCCTGTCGAAAAGCCGTTGGGTGGGAGTATGAGGCGGTGTTGCTTCGCCCCGTTCATTTAAAGGCGGCGCGGGTATCGGCGGCAGACGTGAATAATTTGCTGGATGTATTGGCTGGCGTGGTTGTGCCGGTTGAGGTGTTTTATCTGTGGCATCCACAGCTCAAGGATGCCAACGATGACATGGTGCTGGAG
>CAIRGS010000294.1 GCA_903878125.1 uncultured Nitrosomonadales bacterium
AGCGCATCCTGCAATGGCAATTGAAATTGAGAACCAAATCCGCGCTGCGGCTGGTGTAGCTGCGCTCAATGATGGAACTGAAAGCGGTGTCAAAGAAGCCTGAGTTAAGTCTGCACACCCGCGCTATGAGATATCTGGTGCGGCGTGAACACAGCCGTGCCGAACTTCACGCCAAGCTTCTGCTCAAGGCCACACCAGACGACAATGTGGAGAGGGTTTTGGATGAATTGGTGGCGCGAGGTTGGCTCTCCGATTTCCGTGCGGTCGAGCAGGTGGTGCGCCTACGCCGCAATCGTTTCGGCATGCAGCGCATCGCATATGAACTTCGTCAGAAAGGTATAGACGAAGATCTGATTAACGATGCATTACCGCAAATGAGGGATACAGAACTGGAAGCGGCTCGCAGCATCTGGCAAAGAAAGTTCGGTGTTGCCCCGGAGGATGCCAAGGATAAAGCCAAGCAGATACGTTTTATGCAATCGCGCGGCTTTATGTCGGATGTGATTTTCAAGGTTTTACGGGGTGCAGACGATGATGGGTAGGTTACTTGCTTGATCAGTGGCTTCAGAACCCAGTTTAGTGCGCCATCAGCAGTAGCAACTTTATATCCTGCACCAACAATTCAGCGCGCTGGTTATAGGGAGAAAGCAAAACGGGCTTGCCGTTTGGGCCGATTAAATAGGTGCCATCGGAATGGTCCAGCGTATAGCTTCCTTTTGCCACCCGCTTTTCATAATTGACGCCAAATGTCTTGGCTACCCGTGCAGTAGTTTGTGCATCGCCGTACAAGCCCAGAAAAGACGGGTGAAAAAAAGGAACATATTCAGCCAATAGTTTTGGCGTGTCGCGTTCAGGATCCAGTGTGACGAATAGCACCTGCACCTTTTCTGAATCTTTACCGAGCAAGCGCATCACCTGCGCCAGGTCAGCCAGTGTAGTCGGGCAAATTTCGGGACAGTGGGTATAGCCAAAAAACATCACCACTACTTTGCCTTTGAAATCCGATAACCAGCGCATTTTGCCGTTGGGATCGGTGAGATTGAAATCCACAGGTTTTTCTGCATACCGCCAACTGATATCAATGGCTTGGAATGGAGTAGGCGGCTTGGATTTCCCGCAGCTGACGAGCAGCGTCATAAATAATAATAGTAAAAGCAGGCTGCGCATTTAGTTCTCCCGACAGCAGCTAACACAGCACAGGGTATGTCATCAAACAGCTACCTGATATGTTAGCGCACACGCTTTCCCATGCAGGCTTGTAGACCGGACAGGCTAAGTATTTCCAATGACCGATTGCGTACATTGATCAGCTTGATTTCCTGTAGGTGCGACAGTGCGCGGCTGACGGTTTCCAGTTTTAATCCTAGATAGCTGCCGATTTCTTGACGCGTCATGCGCAATTGAAATGAGGTGGGCGAATAACCGCGCACCGCAAAACGCTGTGATAGATTGAGCAGGAAAGCAGCCAAGCGTTCCTCCGCACGCATTGATCCGAGCAGCAGCATAATGTTTTGATCGCGCACAATCTCTCGGCTAAGAATGCGGTGTAAATGTCTCTGCAGAGGAGGGAGTTCTCGGCCGAGATCCTCGAGACGGCTAAAGGGAATTTCACATACCTCACTGTCTTCAAGTGCTACGGCATCGCAAGTGTGTGCATCGCTACTGATACCATCCATACCAATGATCTCCCCAGCCATCTGAAAGCCGGTGACTTGTTCGCGCCCGTCTTCATTAAGAATCTGGGTTTTGAAAAACCCGGTTCGAATCGCATACAGTGCCTGAAATTTGTCCCCACTCCGGTATAAGATGCTGCCCTGACGGTAAACCCCCTTGCGGGTGATTAACTCATCCAAGCGTGCCATTTCGATATTGCTCAGGTTAACGGGCAGGCATAATTTGCGCAAGTTACAAGTCGAGCATGCAGCTTTAAGGGAAGTGCCGGGAACAGGTTTGTGCATGGTATGGGTTTTATAAGGTATTTCGATATGCAGCATTTGAGCCGTGAATGTGGGCAAAAATTATATGCTAATTTTGACATATATCAAGTCTTAAATGAAAAAGTTGCAGTTTGCTAATCGTATTTTGTTGTTGGCGTACTGTTGCAAAGCCGGCTATTAAGAAGTTGAAGTTTTATGCTGTCACGTATATAAAAGGCTAACAAATTGAAATATAACTAGAAATTATTATTGTTATAATGTTGTCTGAAATTTTTACACCTCTATTTAAGCGTATTCAGAAGAATAAGAAATCGCCAAAATATAAACAGGGTGACATTCTGTATTTTTCGTTAAATGTTAAATATAATTTTTGTCAGCGAAAAGTAGTAATACCCCCTTTCTCCCAAAGAGAAATGTCCCCTTGAGTTTGCGTTGAGTAAACTCAGTGCCCGATAAAAAAACCATAGCGG
>CAIRGS010000295.1 GCA_903878125.1 uncultured Nitrosomonadales bacterium
GTAGGCAAACACGTTCAGAGAGGCTCCAACTGAACGCCAGAAGCCGACTGGGATCGCAGCTGAATCATTATCCATCGGTACCCACTCCGTGAGGGAGGAACCCATGTTGTAAAGCGACTGCACCGCACCCTCAACCGCCTGTAAGTCCAAGCTGGTTTTAATGCCGCTTCGTTGCCAACTAATCGAGGGGGTAACAACCCGATAGGAACAGCCGGCAATGTCATTGCTGTCGGTAAGCCCCGCTTTGACATTGATTAATGCCATCGGACGATATAAATCGTGTGCAGAGTCCTCTTCACGCGACCAGGTTAATTTGACGGGTTTTTTAACGGCCAATGCAACTTGTAACGCCTGATAAATATAGTCTTGCTCTATTTTTCTTCCCAGGCCGCCTCCAAGAAATGTCGTATGCACGACGATCTGGTCTTTTGTGAGGGGGGTCCCCATGGCAGTCAAATAATTGAAAGCGGTGGTTTGAACTGCAACCGGATTTTGACTCGGCGCCCAAATCTCGCATTTCGTAGGCGTTGTACCAGAAAAAATGAAGCTGACTGTGCAGTTCATCACTTCCATGGTGACGTGCGCAAGGTAAGGCAGGCTAAATGTAGCCTGTAGCGTTTTCCCGAAAGCGTTGATGGCCTCGTTGACCGAAGTCTCGGCACTAACAATGGCAGCTGCATTGGTAGTAATCAAGTTGCTGATCGGTGCAGTAACAGGGCCGCTGGCATCGCGTGATTCTGCAAGCCAAAGCGCTGTTGTGCTGGTGGGCGAGGTACTCATTAATGTCGTCGCCTTTGCAAGGATGCTCGCGCTATCCACGGTCGCTGTGGACACAGGCAGCTTCCAGTTGACGCTCAATCCCTTTGCCAGTTTCATGGCAGTCCAGGTATCGCTTGCAACGATTGCCACTGCATTGATACTGTCCTTGACAATCGCCCCACGGTTATCCAATGCCTTGCAAGGCACAAGAGCAAGTGCACTTGATGGCTTGGCAGGTGTAATACCCAGCGTGCCGCCGATGGTCGGGCAGTGTTTGATTGCGGCAAAAACCATGCCCGGAAGCATAATATCAATTCCAAATTTGGCGCTTCCGTTCACTTTCAGGGGGATGTCAGGTCGTGGAAGAGGTTGTCCGATAATCTGGAATGCATCTATCGGCGTTAGATAGGTATTGGGATCAATTTTTGAGAAATCAACAGAAGCAAGGGTTGTTTCTACCAATTGACCATAAGTCCACTGGTTGGAGATTTCACCACTCAAATAATTAACGACGCCCTTAGAGACGCTGTAGTGACTTCGCTCGGCATCGCCCTGACGATCCATTGCCTGCTTCACCAGCACTTCACGTGCTTGCGCACCTGCGATTCGAAGAGGATACCACCGGCGAGAGATTCCGCTGCTGCCCCCCGTTCCATACCAGAAAGTGGTTGAAGCCGGCGCCTTGGATGTTGGTACAATGTAATTGAACTTGGCTGACGCCGAAGTTGTGGGGAGCTCGCTGGTATCAGGGCGTCTGATGTCGATCTGATCCCAGCCAACCTTAAGTTCTTCGGCCAACAGTTGTGCTAAACCGGTCATTGTGCCCTGTCCCATTTCGCAACTGCCGAACAACAGTTCAACCGAACCAGATGTACTAATTTTGATCCAGGCATTCACATCCTGAATTGTCTGCCCGGCTAGCGGGTCATCAAGAATTGCGGCCTCTGCTTCTGATAGTCCCCATCTTAATCCGGTTGTTGGAAGCGTAAAGCCGATAAACAACCCTCCCAATCCGCCTGCCATACTTACTAGAAATTTTCGGCGTGAGAGTTGAATTTGATTGCTCTCCTCAATAGCCATTATTTGAGTTTCAGTATTCATTATGCGCTCCAGTGAATTAGTTTAAAGTTGGACAGTAGAATCAGAGATGGCTTCACGAATGCGTTGGTAGGTACCACATACGCATATGTTTTGAATTTCGGGAAGAATCTCCTTGCCGTGATGGCCAGCTTTTACAGCTCCTGTCACAGCCATGATCATGCCGCACTGGCAATATCCACATTGTGGAACTTGATGATCAATCCATACTTTCTTGACTTTCTCAAGGTCTGGATCATTAAGTCCCATTTCCAGAGCTTCAATGGTTAGAATGTTTTTACCTGCCGCAGAAGAAACGTTGTAAACGCAAGCATGTTCAGGCTGGCCATTGATTAGAATAGTGCAGGCAAAGCATTTCTCAATACCGCAGCCATATTTTGTTCCTGTCAGGCCAAGGATATCTCGCAGAACCCACAACAAGGGCATATTTCCGTCCGCGACTGTGACTGTCTTGGAAACGTTATTGACTTTAAATGTGTATGAAGCCATCGATAATTCTCCTAAAAAATTGGTGGTTAGAAAAATTCAAACTTACTTTTAATTTTCAGCTGCAGAGAAGGCCTGAACATTTAGTATCAGAAAAGATGAAATAGTTCACGCCTTACCCAGACCTTCCCTGAAGCTGCAAATTAAACTCAAACAACCCATTGGCCGATTGCACCGAAACGGGTAGCACGGGCGGATGCCCATAATCTATCGAGTCAAGTTCTTCGTCGTCGAGGGACGGCAAGCAACAATTTGTTTTTATTCAGAGTGGATAAAGCGGAAATTA
>CAIRGS010000296.1 GCA_903878125.1 uncultured Nitrosomonadales bacterium
TCGCTCTTTTCTCTCTGCGCCATCTGCTGCGCTGGCTATATCCGTTCGAAGTTGTCCTGAACGCACTTTGGTTGTGCAGACGCTTCTGGCGTCGCCAATCCAGACAAGGGACGATTTTCGATGTACATGGCGCCGGCAACCTTGCCCCTATCCTCGCCGCACGTATGCTTGGTGTTCCAATGGTGTGGCATTTCCACGAAACAGTAGGCGGATTCTCGACACTCGTCGCTCTGGGAAAGTGGATGGCTTCCGGAATTCCACATCGTATTGTGACTGTCGCGATGAAGGCGGCAGCAGTCTTCGACTTGTCGGATGCAATCCTGATTTCCGGCGCCGTTGATCCCGATTTTTGGTCTTCGACGAAACCCGACCCGCCTCCTCGCGACGGTGTTCGGCGGCTACGCATCCTTAGTGTCGGAAATCTGAACCCCCTGAAGGGAGTCGACGTACTCCTGAGAGCCTTGGAGACATTCGGACAACCGTGGGAGTTTGTAATCGTCGGGGCTGAATTGCAGACTTACTTCAACTATGCACGGGAACTTCGCGAACATGCTGCTCGGCTGGAGTCCCCGTCACGCCTGATCCGCTTTGCCGGCTGGCAGTCGCCGGAGGAGGTGCGCAGCCTGATTGCAAATTCCGATGCATTCGTGCTACCTTCGAGAAGCGAGGCTTGTCCACTTGCCCTGCTGGAAGCCATGGCGGCCGGGTGTGTGTGTATCGCCACCGATGTCGGCGACGTTCGCGAGATCTTGGAAGCTGCGGGTTGCGGCATCGTGGTTCCGCGCGAGTCTTCGTCAGCCCTGACAGCAGCCCTTGTGCATGTCGCCGAACTCGGCAGGACTGAGCGACAACGGATGGGTAAACTGGCGCAGGAAGTCATCGTTGCACGATACTCCCTGAAGACACAGGCCGCAAAGCATCTCAGAATCTACAAGAAACTTGCATTGGTCAGCGAAGGAAAAACATGATTATTCTGGGATTAAATGCCTTTCATGGTGACTCGTCGGCTTGCCTAATAGTTGACGGTAAACTCGTCGCTGCGGCTGAGGAGGAACGCTTTCGCCGAATCAAGCACTGGGCTGGTCTGCCAACCGAGGCAATTCGTTATTGCCTTGATGCCGGCGGGATCGCAATAACGGAAGTGGACCGCATCGCAATCAACCGCAATCCCGGTGCAAACGCCATGCGCAAGGCTCTTTTCGCCTTTGCCCACAAGCCCAGTTTGGCAGCGATTACCGATCGCCTTAGGAATGCGGCTAAAGTACATAATGTGCGCGATGACATCGCATCACCTCTTGGCGTCTCTCCCAACACGATCCACGCCCGGATCGACAATGTAGAGCACCACCTTGCGCATCTCGCGAGCGCCTTCTTCGTATCACCCTTCCGCGAAGCGGCCGTGGTTTCCGTCGACGGCTTCGGCGACTTCGCCAGCGTAATGTGGGGCACAGGTCGAGATAACCGGATCGAGACGGCTGACCGTATCTATTTTCCTCATTCGCTTGGCCTCTTCTACCTCGTAATCACGCAGTACCTTGGGTTTCCGAACTACGGAGACGAATACAAGGTGATGGGACTGGCACCCTACGGCCAGCCGACTGATATTGAGAAGATGAGGAGAATAGTGCGCCTCTTGCCAGAGGGGCGCTTCGAGCTTGACCTTGCTTACTTCCTGCACCATTCCGAGGGCGTCTCGATGGTCTGGGAGAACGGAGAGCCAACCATCGGAAAAGCGTTCTCACGAGCGCTGGAGGAACTCCTTGGGCCTGCACGAAGCAAGGAGCAGCCACTTGAGGCGCATCACTGGAACATCGCCGCTTCGGCCCAGGCGATGTACGAGGAGGCTTTCTTCCATCTCCTGAATCATGTACAGCGAAAAACCAGTCTTCCAGCACTAGCGCTTGCCGGCGGCTGCGCGATGAACTCCGTCGCTAATGGCAAGATACTGCAAGCCACCGCCTTTAGGGACATCTATGTGCAGTCAGCCGCAGGCGATGCCGGGGGAGCAATTGGAGCTGCATTTGCGGTCTGGCATCAAGAGCTCGACCAGCCCCGCAGCTTCGAAATGAAGCACGCCTATTGGGGCCCGGAGTTCTCAAGCGACGAGATCGCTGCATTGCTGAAGAAGTGCAGCGAAGATCTCGAGGCGCAATCCTGCACCGTCAATCACATATCCAACGTATCCGAGCTTTGCCGCCATACTGCCAGCGCCATCGCCGAAGGAAAAGTCATCGGCTGGTTTCAGGGGCGCATGGAATGGGGGCCGAGAGCGCTTGGCAATCGAAGTATCCTCGGTGATCCGCGCCGCGCCGACATGAAGGACATCCTTAACCTAAAAATCAAAAGACGCGAGTCTTTCCGCCCCTTTGCCCCGTCCATACTGCGCGAGTACGTCAAAGACTGGTTCGAGACCGACTACGATGTACCCTTCATGCTTCAGGTATTCCAGATTCTCGAAGCACGCCGCAGCGATATTCCAGCGGTCACCCATGTGAATGGATCTGGTCGGCTGCAGACCGTAACCGAGGCACAGAACGCTCGCTACTACAGGCTCATCAAAACCTTCGGCGAGATGACGGGAGTACCGATCCTGCTGAATACGTCGTTCAACGAAAACGAGCCTGTCGTATGCCGCCCTGAAGAAGCGCTGGATTGTTTCTTACGAACGAAAATGGACGTTCTTGTTTTAGGGGATTTCCTCGTTGAGCGGCACACTGCTGAATGAAGATTTCCGTTATCACCGTCTGCTACAACAGTGCTCGAACGCTTGAGCGATCCCTGCAATCTGTAGCTGAACAAGATTGGTCAGCAGTTGAGCACATAGTCATCGATGGAGCATCAACAGATGGCACTAGAGAACTTCTGGAGCATTTTCGCTCAAATCTGGCGTACTTGGTGAGCGAGCCTGACAAAGGTATTTACGATGCGATGAACAAGGGTCTAGCACATGCTACTGGCGACATTATATGTTTCCTTAATGCAGACGATCAATACGCTTCTGCCAAAGTACTGTCTATGGTTGCTTTACAGATGCGGGAACACAATCTTGACGCCCTAATGGGAGATGTAGGTTTTTTCCATGAGGGAAATTTCTCGCGAATGGTGAGGTGTTATCGTTCTGACCGTTTCCATCCGGCACGACTGGCTTGGGGCTGGATGCCCGCCCACCCTGCGCTGTTCTTGCGCAAAGAGGTGGTGCAACGAGTTGGCCAGTTCAAGACCGACTATCGTATTGCGGGAGACTTCGAATTCATCGTTCGCGCCTTCCATGGTCATGCGCTACGCTACCGACATTTCCCCGACGTGTTGGTACATATGCAAACCGGAGGCGTGAGCACCGGGGGCTGGCGAGCAAAAATCAGGCTCAATCAGGAAGTGCTGCGTGCGTGCCGAGAGAACGGTTTGCATACAAATATGCTGAAGATATTGTCCAAATATCCTGCAAAAATACTGGAAATGCTTCATTGATGAAGGTTCTGGTTAGCGGTGCCAACGGCTTTATTGGCCATGCCTTGTGCTCCCATCTTTCATTCCTTGGTCATTTGGTTGTACCCGCTGTACGGCGTTCAAGCGGTATGAAGGGGGAGCATGTTGTCGGGGATAAGCCATCATGGATGTATGCATTGACTGGGTGCTCCAGTGTCGTGCATTTGGCTGGTCGTGCTCATGTCATGCAGGCTGATGAGCGAGAGCCTTTGCGGGCCTTTCGGACTGTCAACGTTGATACCACAATAGAACTTGCCAATCGCGCGGTCGAGGCCGGCGTGCGACGTTTCGTATTTATGAGCACGATTAAGGTGAATGGTGAAGAGACTCCACCAGGATGCCGCTTCAAGCCTGACGATCTGCCAATGCCGCAGGATCCGTATGCGATTTTCAAGTGGGAGGCGGAGCAGCGACTTCTTGAAATTGCCAAAAAAACAGGGCTGGATGTGGTCATAATTCGTCCCCCACTTGTCTATGGCCCGGGTGTCAAGGGGAATTTTGCGTCCTTGATTCAGTGGGTAAAAAGGGAAATGCCTCTGCCGCTGGGGGCAACACACAACCACCGCTCCATGATTGCCCTAGAAAATTTAGTGAGTTTCACAACATTGTGTGCAGATATTGCAGCTTCACCGAACGCCAAGGACCAGATTTTTCTGGTTTCTGATGGGAAGGATGTTTCAACAAGCGAACTGTTACGAAGAGTTGCGAAGGCTTACGGGTGTAACAGTCGGCTGCTGCCAGTGCCAGTTGGATTGTTATGGTTTACAGCACGGTTGATAGGTAAGGCATCAATTGTTGATCGTCTTTTTGGGTCGTTGGTGGTAGACGGGTCAAAGGCACGGGAGATGCTAGGTTGGCACCCCCCAGTCAGTATGGATGAGCAATTACAAAAAATAGCCCTGCATGACTCGCTTATTTGACGTGATTCTGTCATTGGGAGGCCTGTTTTTTGGCGCGCCCATCCTGCCGCTCTTATGGGCGTTGGGTTGGTTTGACACCGGTTCGCCCCTATTCAGGCAAGAACGCGTTGGCCGGAATCAAAAGCCGTTTATTTTGGTGAAGTTTCGTACCATGCGACCAAATACGGCATCAGTCGCCACCCATTTGGCCGATGTATCGGCTGTAACCAGACTTGGACATTTTTTGCGTCGCACCAAACTTGATGAGCTCCCACAGTTATGGAACGTACTCAAGGGCGAGATGAGTCTAGTGGGCCCCAGACCCTGCTTGTTCAATCAGCACGAGTTGATCGCAGAGCGCGCTTCACGAGGTGTCTTCGCCGCCCGCCCTGGCATCACGGGTTTGGCACAAATAAATGGTGTGGATATGTCTACGCCAAAACGGCTTGCCGAGGTAGACGCCCGCATGTTGCAGGATTTGGGTGCACGAACATACTTTTCATGCATCATCAAAACGGTTACAGGCGCAGGCCGTGGTGACCGAATTCGGCAGGAGTTACGATGAAAAAGTCGCTTTCGAAGCTGGTCGTTCCAGTTCTGGCGTTGCCAAGGTTAGCCAAGCGGCTGCTGGAATCGGTCATATCTCCGTCATGCAGAAAGAAGTGACGATTCTTTACGTGAGGATCCTGATAGAGGTGGTCTATCCGGTTAGTATTGAATAGCGAGGTGCGGCGCTTGTTGCCATGCACTTCATAGCCTTTATCCAACAGGAATTCAGCCAGATATGTGCCATCTTGTCCAGTGATGACGGTGATCAGGGCAATTTTTCTATTGTGCATTGGATTCAGTTTCTCTGATGAGTTTCATTCAATGTTCAGTGAGTGTCTAGACACACATATATTATCGAAGCATCGTATTTACTTCGGTTAGGTCATCTTCATCTAGCTCACCTGCTTCTGCCTCGAGTCTAAGTTTCGCCATGAGAAGACTGTAATGGGCCCGGGCAAGATCACGCTTAGCAGAATAGAATGACTGCTGGACGTTTAGTACATCAA
>CAIRGS010000297.1 GCA_903878125.1 uncultured Nitrosomonadales bacterium
CCTTGGCTGGTGATGCGCAATCAGATCCCATTTTAGCAATTTGACATGACTACTAACTTGAGCCCTATCTACCGAGATCTGTCGTGAATCTGTTGCGTCTACTCGCTCGTGAAACCAAGAATTGGATCGAAGCCCTCCTTGAAAACATACCAGGCATTACTGGAATTACCCTGCGCCGCTCCTATTACCGATGCCGTCTTGCAGCATCGTCGCCAGCGCTCTCGATCGAACCCCGCGTAAGTATCACTTGCCCAAATAGGATCAGCATCGGAAGCAACTGTTACCTGTCTAAGGACTGCAGACTCTACGCGACACCAGAAAGTCGAATCGATATTGGAGAAAATTTCAGCGCTAACGCCAATGTAATGATCAACGCACGTGGAAATGGTTACATTGCCATCGGAAACAACGTCCTCATCGGTCCAAATGTGGTCCTCCGTTCAAATAACCATATCTTTGTACGAACGGACATGCCCATCAATGATCAGGGAATGACCGAAGGGAGGATCATCATCGGCAATGATGTCTGGATTGCATCGAACGCAGTTATACTGCCAAATGTGCAGATCGGTGATGGTGCCGTAGTGGCGGCAGGTGCAGTAGTGACTAAAGATGTTCCTCCTTATGCGGTGGTCGGCGGCGTACCAGCAAAAATAATCAAATCCCGGTGATTAACTCAGGCAACAGATTTTGGAAGCCTTATACTGCCCAGTAGAGCGTCTAATTGCTTGATAAGTTTAAGCCTGACATAGGAGCATTATGCGCAAGGATTACATCGCGGCCACCGAGCCGGCCGACCATGAAACAAAGTTCGTCGAGAAATACTGGACCACCGTGTGGGAGCGTGAGGGTGGGCCACAGGGTCACATTGATCGTATCCCGAACAAAGATGAGTATCACGCCATGGCGCCTTATATGGGGGCACTGCCGCAGAATGCACGCATTCTGGACGGTGGCTGTGGACTAGGTGATTGGACGTTATTTTTTGCACGCCGGGGCTTTTCGGTAGTTGGTCTGGATTTAAGCCACCAGACAGTGAAACAACTACGCACACGATTCCCGGAGGTGGAATTCGTCGACGGAGATATCCGGCAAACCAATTTTCCCAATTCCAGCTTCGATGCTTATTTCTCGTGGGGAGTGTTCGAGCATTTCGAGTCCGGTTTGCAGGAATGCGTGCGCGAAGCTTTTCGCATTCTCAAGCCCGGTGGCCAACTGTTTGTCACCGTACCGCTGGACAATCTGCGCCACGCCTTTTTGGGAACTTTTGCGCGACCGTATCCAATAGAGAGCGTACTGCGCTTCTATCAGTGGCGACTGACGCTAGCTGAACTGGCACGCGAATTGGCAATCGGTGGCTTCGAAGTGCAGAAAGTTCACCCCATCCACAAACGTCAAGGTGTGCTGCGCGGCCTGCATCACGAGTTTGGCCTGCCATATGAATCGCTCCTAACCAAGGCATTAAGCGTCATGCTTGCATCATTCATTCCTGCCTCCTTCATCTCACACATGGCATTTGCTGTGGCACGCAAACCTAGCCATGGTGCGGATTCAAAATTAAAGTGCAACAGCTAGCGGCTGCTTGGTGTACCGCAATTTCACCCCGAAGATACCTTCTGAGGAGCTCTATATCCAAGTACTTTGCGTAGTTGTAAGCTCATCGTTTGCGCAGCGATACTGTATGTCATCATCACTCTGTCTGGGGACTCGCTTGCCATTGAGCGATTTCTGACATGCCTGCTTCTTGTGATGTACTTCATATTTCTTTACACTCTCCCCACTCGTCTGCTTGCGCCTGCCTAGTCAGTTGTCAATGTGTTGTCGTGCTATTTGTGCCAATTTATTTTCTCTGGGATGCGATCGTCGTACAACTGTTTGCAAAACGAGATTCATTTATGCAGCTCCTCAGCTAACACCCTAACGAATTTTAGATCCAAAACCAGAATGACCAGCGAAGGCATTCGTCCTCAAAGGTGGAAAATGCGGTAGACTCAGACAATTCTACAGATAGAGAGAAGCGTAGGTATTTGGATGCTGAAATTTCTCAATCAGAAATCGGCGCGCTTCATTTTAAAAATAATTTTGCATGAAACTCCATCGTAAAAACAACTCTTTCTCATTCAGATGGGAGGCTTTTAGTTTGGTTTTTATGGCTTATGAATTCCCCGCCTTTTACTGGAATGAAACTGTCGTGAGGTCTCATGATAGTAAGTCCTCATTCTTATTGATCGGTTTGTGATTATCCAATGACTGACCAGCACAAGACTGCCCTCATTTTCGGCATCTCAGGCCAAGATGGTGCTTATCTCAGCCAATTTCTGCTGAAGCACGGCTATGTCGTGCATGGCACGTCGCGTGATGCTGAGACATCGGGCTTCTCTGCCTTGACTTCACTCAATATCAGGCAGCGCATCTTTATGCATTCTGCTGCACCAACCGATTTTTACAGTGTGCTGCAAGTTATTGCCCGTGTCGCTCCGGATGAGATTTACAACCTCTCAGGTCAGACTTCGGTTGGCGTTTCCTTCCAAAAACCAATGGAGACACTGGAGAGTATAGCTATCGGCACCCTCAATATTCTCGAATCAATACGCTTCCTTGTCCGCCCGATACGCTTCTACAATGCAGGCTCTGGTGAATGCTTCGGCGATACTGATGGACAGCCGGCCAATGAATCGACACCCTTCCGGCCAAGGAGCCCCTACGCTGTGGCAAAATCAGCTGCTTACTGGGAGGTGGCCAACTACCGCGATAGCTACGGTCTATATGCATGCTCAGGCATCCTGTTCAACCATGAATCTCCCTTGAGGCCTCAGCACTTTGTTACCCGGAAGATCGTCGCAGCTGCGGCTCGAATTGCCCGCGGCAGCAATGAACGACTGCTGCTCGGTGATCTTTCCATACGTCGCGACTGGGGCTGGGCACCTGAATATGTAGAAGCCATGTGGGCAATGTTGCAACAGGAGAAGCCGGAGGATTTTGTCATTGCAACCGGAGTCTCGCACTCCCTGGAGGAATTTGTCGCTACCGCTTTCTCTTTCTCTAAGATGAATTGGCAGGATTACGTACACAGGGACCCCAGCCTGCTCCGCCCATCCGAGATCCACTGCGGGTTCGGTGACACCAGGAAGGCTACGGCGAAGCTCGGCTGGATGCCGAGGACTCTGATGCCTGAGGTTGTCGAGCGCATGATGAAGGCTGAACTCCCCACCCTAGATGAAACAGGAGCACAAGAGCCATAATGCTGAAGGATTTGCTACGTTCATGCCGATCCTGCACAATCAGCCTACCTTGGCGACTAGCAGCAGCTAGCGGGCTCTATCAAGGTAAAGGCACTCCGGTTAACTTCGTAATCGAAAATGCAGACTGGGCAATCCGCTGGGTCGGTGAGCATGTTCGTGATGAAATTGAGCTCCTCGCTCCTGGTACGATTTCCATCACTACAGAACCGCAGCGCCTAACACACCGCATTGTCCATTTTGGATCACAATACATGTGGGTTGCATGGGGACGGCACATGTCTCGTTCCAATCGCTACGTGGCCTCGTTCTTCCACGGCAAACACGAAGACGGCCCGGAAGTCTCACGCCACATCGATCAGTTCCTGCGAAGTATGCCAAGACTCGGTACCATCATCACCGGTGCAAGTCTGATCGAACAACGACTGCTGGTTTGGGGCGTGCCACGTGAACGATTAGTACGAATTCCCATAGGTGTTGATACAAAGCTTTTTAGGCCAGCTACGCCAGAACAAAAACAGTACGCCCGTGCCAAGCTTGGCATACCTGATAATGCTGTAGTGATCGGGTCCTTCCAGAAGGATGGCGTGGGTTGGGGCGATGCTATGGAGCCGAAGTTGATCAAGGGACCGGATATCTTTCTCATGGCAATCAAACGCCTTGTGAGCGAGGTGCCAGTCGTCGTCATGCTGACCGGTCCGTCACGCGGATTTGTCAAGCAAGGTCTGGATCGTCTTGGCGTGCCCTTCGTGCATCGTTATGTAAAGAGTCATGTGGAATTAGTCGAGTGCTATCATGCTCTTGATCTGTATTTTGTTACTTCACGAGAAGAGGGGGGGCCGATGGGGTTGATGGAAAGCATGGCAAGTGGCGTCCCGGTCGTCTCGACTGCCGTTGGCATGGCACCAGATCTCATCATGGACGGCATCACAGGCGGGCTTACTGAGTCAGAGAATGTCGATGGAATCGTAGAGAAAGCTCTTCACATTCTTGCGCTATCCGAAAACGCACAAGACAAACTTAGAAATCAAGCATTAAATGCGGTAAAAATCTGTGATTGGAGTGTCGTGGGTCGCCGCCATCTGGAAGAAGTTTATCTCCCCATGATCAAAAATGCGTCTTAATGATCCCATTGTCAAGAGCCTCTTACGTAAAGCCTATACTGCCAGTTGCGGCATTCAAGTATTGTGCAATACATTATTCCCCCAAAAAGATGGACTTGCCGTCTATTATGGTGGA